>JBBSGQ010000212.1:0-6688 GCA_038253965.1 Acidimicrobiales bacterium
AAGGCGATCGACCCGGGCGATGGATGGCTGAACCTGATCGTGGGGGACGTGCTGGCTACCCCGGTGACCGGCGCGTACGGGCACGCCATGGGTTCGAACTACAACAAGCTGCCTCGGCCGGCCGTCGTGTTCTGTCAGGACGGTGATGCCCGCCTGGTGGTGCGCCGCGAGACCGAGGACGATCTGCTTCGCAGCGACGTCGACTGAGAGCCACCTGACACTTCTCCCGGGCGTGCACAGCGAGGGTGACCACTACCCTTGGGCCGTGGACGGATCTGTCATCAGCGTCGGCGTTCTCGGCTGCGGGAACGTCGGTGCCGCGCTCGTGCAGCTAATCGAGCTGCGGCGCGACGACATCGAAGCCCGGACCGGCCTGCGGCTCGAGGTCAGCCGGATCGCGGTGCGCAGCCTCACCCGGGAGCGGCCGATCACCCTGGCGCCCGGCATCCTCACCCGCGACGCAGCCGAAGTGGTTGATGATCCTGCCGTCGATGTGATCGTCGAGGTCATCGGGGGTATCGAGCCTGCTCGCGAGCTGATCGTCGCGGCGCTGAAGTCGGGCAAGCCGGTGGTCACGGCGAACAAGGAGCTGCTGGCGAACCACGGCGCGGAGCTGTTCGCCACATCAGAGGCGGCGGCGGTCGATCTCCTCTTCGAAGCGGCGGTGGCCGGTGGGATCCCGATCGTCCGCCCGCTGCGCGAGTCGCTGGCCGGTGAGGACATCAGCCGGATCATGGGGATCGTCAACGGCACTACGAACTTCATCCTCACCCGGATGACCGAGTCCGGTACTTCCTACGCCGAGGCGCTGGCCGAAGCGCAACAGCTCGGGTACGCCGAGCGGGATCCCACGGCCGATGTCGAGGGTTACGACGCGGGGGCCAAGGCGGCCATCCTCGCGTCGCTGGCCTTCGGTGCCAGGGTCGTCGCCGGTGACGTGTACCACGAGGGCATCAGCCGGGTGACGCCGACCGACATCGCCTTCGCCGGTCACCTCGGCTACGTCATCAAGCTGCTCGCGGTGGCCGAGCGGGTGGCGGGGGATCACGGAGTGGAGATCGCCGTCCGGGTGCACCCGGCCATGGTCCCGGTGACCCATCCCCTGGCCGGCGTGCGCGAGAGCTTCAACGCCGTGTTCGTCGAGGGCGAGTCAGTAGGGGATCTGATGTTCTACGGCCGGGGAGCCGGCGGTAGCCCGACCGCGTCTGCGGTCCTCGGAGATCTGATCGACGCCGCTACGAACCTCCGCAAGGGGACCCATGCCGACATCGGGACGCTGGTCAAGGCGGTCATCCGTCCGATCGACGAGCTCACCTCCAGCTATTACGTCAATCTCGACGTGGCTGACAAGCCTGGCGTGCTGCGGGCGATCGCCGAGGTGTTCGAGCGTCACGGGGTGTCCATCAGTTCGATGGAGCAGGCCGGCCTCGGCGACGATGCGCGGCTCATCTTCATCACCCACGTCGCCCGGGAGGCCGATGTCCAGGCGACATTGCGCGACCTCCGCGAGCTCGACGTCATCCACGCCATCAACAGCGTGCTGCGGGTGATCGGCGAGCGCACAGCGTGAAGTACATCAGCACCCGGGGCACCGCGCCCATGCTCGACTTCGCCGACGTGTTGCTCACCGGTCTGGCGCCCGACGGCGGGCTGTACGTGCCGGAGTCCGTGCCGGAATGGGCCGTTCCCGGCATCGACGCTCCGTATCAGAAGGTCGCTAGCCAGTTGATGTGGCCCTTCGTCGAGGGCGCTATGACCAGAGTCGAGCTCGAGCGCGCTGTCGATGCGGCATACGCCTCCTTCGATCACGTGGACGTGTGCCCCGTGGTCGAGCTGGAAGGCGGGCTGTTCGTGCAGGAGCTGTGGCACGGCCCGACGCTCGCGTTCAAAGACGTCGCGCTGCAGCTCGTCGGCCGCCTTTTCGACGCCGAGCTGACCAAGCGGGACGAACGGGCCACGATAGTTGTCGCCACCTCGGGTGACACCGGCTCGGCAGCCATCGCCGCCTGCGTCGGCCGCGCGAACCTCGAGATCGTGGTGTTGCATCCCGCCGGACGGGTCAGCGACGTGCAGCGCCGTCAGATGACCACTGTCGAGAAGCCGAACGTTCACAACGTGGCGATCGATGGGTCGTTCGACGACTGCCAGGACTTGTTGAAGGCCCTGTTCGCCGATGAGGTCTTCCGCCGGGAGGTCTCCCTGTCGGCCATGAACTCGATCAACTGGGCCCGGGTGATGGCTCAGATCGTGTACTACGCGACAGGGGCCAGGGCGGTCTCGGGAAGCGGCGGACCGGTGGCGTTCTCGGTGCCGAGCGGCAACTTCGGCAATGTCCTCGCCGGCTGGTACGCCCGGGCGATGGGCGTCCCGATCGAAAGGATGGTCGTTGCGTCGAATCGCAACGACATCCTCGCCCGGTGGGTGCAGACGGGTTCGCTGGTGGCCGAGCCGGTCGTGGCGACCATCAGCCCGGCCATGGACATCCAGGTGTCGTCCAACCTCGAGCGCCTGCTGTTCGATCTTTTCGGGCGTGACGGCAGGCAGACCGCTGATGTCATGACGCGGTTCCGTGGCCTCGGCGCGGTCGAGGTGCCGCGTGACCCGGTCTTCGCCGCAGCAAGCCTCGACGATGACGAGACGCGCGAGGTGATCCGCGAGACGTATGCGCGCCACGGCTACCTGGTCGACCCGCACACCGCAGTGGGCATCGGTGCCGCGCAACGGCTGCGGGCCGATGGCCAGATCGCCCCCGACCTACCGATCGTGTGCCTGGCCACAGCCCGGCCGGCCAAGTTCCCCGAGGCAGTCGAAGCAGCGACCGGGATCCAGCCCCCACTGCCCGAGGAGCTGACCGACCTGCTCGATCGCCCCGAGCGCTACGAGCTGCTCCCGAACGACCTCTCCGCGGTGGAGACGTTCGTGCGCAACGCCATCGCCTGATCATTCTCGACGCAATTAGTCGCGGCAGGCCCTGCCATTGCCTCGAGCTCGGGGCACTGATGGCTGGATCCGTGGGGTGCCTGTCCTTGCGGCCACGACGGGATGGGCCCATGCTGACGGCGTGACCGCTCCAGGAGACCCCCGTCGAGTCGTGGTCGTCGTGTACGACGGCGTGCAGTCCCTCGACGTCACCGGACCTGTCGAGGTGTTCTCGATAGCCAACCGCTTCCTGTCCCGCCAGACGTCGGGCATCGCGCCTCGCACCTACGACATCCGGTTGGTCGCGCCCGAGGCCGGGTCGATCCGTACGTCGAGCGGCCTCTTGCTCGGCGTGGGCGGCCGGCTGTCCACGATCCGAGGACCGATCGACACCCTCGTGATCTCCGGCGGCGACGGCGCGGAGGTTGCCGCTGCCGACCGCGCGGTCATCGCCACCGTCGACCGGCTGGCCGAACGGTCCCGTCGGATCACGTCGGTCTGTACCGGCGCATTTCTCCTTGCCGCGACCGGTCGGCTCGACGGTCGACGCGCGACCACCCATTGGAACTCGTGTGAGCGACTGGCCGCCGAACATCCGGCCGTCGTGGTTGATCCGGATCCGATCTTCGTCCGCGACGGCAACATCATCACGTCGGCCGGGATCACCGCCGGCATCGACCTCTGCCTCGCACTCGTCGAGGAGGACCACGGCCGCCGGCTCGCGCTTCGGGTCGCCCGCCAACTCGTCGTGTTCCTCAAGCGGCCGGGCGGCCAAGCGCAGTTCAGCGCTCACCTCCGGCCGACGTCGCCGAGCGCGACGCGATCGCCGACGTCCAGCGGTACGCGGTCGGCAACCTCGGGGCCGACCTCAGGGTCGAGCAGCTGGCCGGACTTGCAGCCATGAGTCCGCGCCACTTCGCCCGCACGTTTCTGGCGGAGGTCGGCGTGACGCCCGCCCGCTTCGTCGAACAGGCGCGGGTCGAGGCCGCCCGGCGACTGCTCGAAAGCTCGGCCGCGGGGGTCGACGAGATCGCCCGCCGCTGCGGGCTCGGCTCCGCCGAGACGCTACGGCGGTCGTTCCTGCGGGTGCTGCGCGTCTCGCCGTCGGATTATCGCCGCCGCTTTCGCAGCGTCCTGACTCCACAGCTCGCATCCATCTCCACGAGGAGACCAGCATGACCATCACCACCGGGATCGTCCTGTTCGACGACGCCGAGGAACTCGACTTCGCCGGGCCTTGGGAGGTGTTCACCATGGCCCGCACCGAAGGCGATCGCGTCGTGACCATCGCCGAGTACGACAGGCCAGTTATCTGCGCCAAGGGCCTTCGTGTCCTGCCGGACCACACGTTCGATGATGCGCCTGCGCTCGACGTCGTGGTCGTGCCCGGAGGCCAGGGGACGCGTCGTGAGATCGACAACCCCGTGCTGACCGATTGGCTGGCCAAGGTCGCCGTCGACTGCCGCTGGGTCACGAGCGTCTGCACCGGGTCCTTTGTTCTCCACGCGGCCGGGCCGGCACGCGGCAAGCGGGTGACCACCCATTGGGCGTCCATCGACCGGCTGAAGGAGCTCGGCGACGCCACAGTGCTCGACAACGTGCGGTATGTCCGCGACGGAGATGTCGTGACCGCAGCCGGCGTGTCAGCAGGGATCGACATGGCTCTGTGGGTCGTCGGCCAGCTCTACGACGTCGATCACGCTCGGGCGGTCCAGCGCTTCATGGAGTACGACCCCGCACCGCCGTACGCGGCAGACGTGTAGCGCGGAGGCATGCGGGGCGCGAACCGTAGGCTTGCGCTCCATGAAGTACGTCGTGTGCGTACCCGACGGCTGTGCCGACGAACCGCTTGCCGAGCTCGGGGGGCGCACACCGTTGGAGGCGGCAGCGATGCCGACACTGGCCGGTCTGGCGGCGCGTGGTGAAGTCGGCCGGGCAGCGGTGATCCCGCCGGGGATGGCGCCGGGAAGCGATGTCGGCAACATGAGCATCCTCGGCTATGACCCGTCGCTGCATCACACCGGCCGGGCACCCATCGAGGCCGCGGCCCTCGGCCTGAGGCTCGCGCCCGATCAGGTCGCGTACCGCTGCAACCTGGTGACGATCGGCGCCGACGGGACAATCGTCGACTTCGCCGGTGGCCACCCGTCCACCGAAGCGGCGCGCGACGTCATCGAGGCACTCGACGCCGAGCTGGGATCTGGAGCCGGCGGGGACCTCTCGTTCCATCCGGGGGTGCAGTACCGCCACATCGTCGTGGCGCCGCAGGATTGGGCGGACGCGGTGTGCATCCCGCCCCACGACTTGTCCGACAAGGCAGCGATCTGGCCCTGCGGACCTTCGGCTCCCAAGCTGCAGGCCCTGATGGACGCATCACGGGAGATCGTCGGCGCCTCAGGACTCGCAGCAACGCAGGTGTGGCTGTGGGGCCAGGGCCCACAACCGCAGCTTCCGTCGTTTCGGGACACCCATGGTGTGCAGGGAGGCATCGTCACCGCGGTGGATCTCGTGCGGGGGCTCGGCGTGCTGACCGGCATGGACGTGGTCGAGGTCGAGGGCGCTACCGGGTGGTATGACACCGACTACGAGGCCAAGCGCGACGCTGCGCTGCACCAGTTGGCCGCCGGCGCCGACCTGTTCGTGATCCATGTCGAGGCCACCGACGAGGCGGGCCACGCCGGTGACCTCGAGGAGAAGGTCCGGGCGTTGGAGAACTGGGACCGGCGTATCTTGGGTGGTCTCGTCGAAGGACTTGACAGCCTCGGGCCGTGGCGCCTGCTGCTGCTGCCTGACCACGGCACCCCGGTGAAGTTGAAGACCCACACCTCGGACCCGGTTCCCTATCTCCTGGTCGATTCGGCTTCCGACGGTCCGGGTGGCGTGTACAGCGAGCCGGCGACCGCCTCGAGCCTGCCGGTTCCGGGCCATCGGCTCATCAGCAGGTTGGTGGGATCTAGGAGAACCGGGTGACCAGGCCCTTGCGCCTGAACACCCGCAGCATGTGCACCACGAACGCGAAGGCCAGGCCCATCAGCACGACAGTGCCCGCAGCGCCGGCCACCAGCTCGTGGGCCGGCAGGCCCTTCCCGGCCAGCACGCTGCGCACCCCGATGAACGCGTGGGTCGTAGGTAGGGCACGAGCCAGCGGCTGGATGACGCCCGGGAGCGCATCCACCGGGTAGAAGACCCCGGAGAGCGCGAGAGCCATGAAGTTGAGGCCATAGGTGAGGATCTCGGCGCTCTGCCCGAAGCGGAGCATCATCCCGATCACGAGCAGGGCGATCGCCCAACCGGCGGCGATCAGGATGGCAGAGACCGGCAGGAGTGCCCAGCCGAGCTCGCCGAGGCCGAAGCCGAAGAACACCAGAGCCATCGCTGACAGGACGAGCAACGCGAAGAGCAGTTTGAAGAGGCCGAACACGGCTAGGCCGGCCACGTACTCGACCTCCGTGACCGGTGTGACCATCACGTTCAGCAGGTTTCGCGACCACGTCTCCTCCATGAAGCCGGTGGCCATGGCGACCTGCACCTGGAACAAGACGTGGAACAACATGATCCCGGCGAGCAGGTAGGAGACCCCGGCTCCGCTGTGGTGGCTCTGACGAGCGGCGTAGGTGCCGAGCGACCCGAACAACACGACGTCCATCACGGGGAAGAACGCGATGTCGAACCAACGGTTCGGGCTGCGCCACAGCACATAGGCGTGGCGTCGGATGACTGTCTCCACCCGATGCAGGTTCATCGGTGCTCCTCGGTCATCGGTTCGGGA
>JBBSGQ010000213.1:0-6582 GCA_038253965.1 Acidimicrobiales bacterium
CCGGCAGACCCGGGAGGGTCGCCGTACGTGATGGAGACCCGCGTGGTCGATGGCGCTGAACGCCTCGACGTTCTGCTCGACGGCGTACAGTCGCAGGCAAACCGCGCCGAGCTCGCTCTGCTCAAGGGCCTGCGCGGTGGCCGGTTTGAGATCCCGCTGCTGGAGATCTGTCACGAGGGTGCAGCTTCGGTGGTGCTTACCTCGCTGGAGTTGCCGCACCGTTTTGCCGACGCCTACCTGCGCGACAGTGAGATTGAGGGGGTCAAGTTCGACAAGACGGATCTGGGCGAGGCGTTCCAAGCCGCATCGGCCGATGATGCGACGGCGTTGTTCCAACACGATCCCGGCTCGGTGGTGTTCGGCGCCTGGAACAGCCACCGCAAGGGTCGTCAGGCGAAGTTCCCACGCATCTACGCCAGCGAGATCGTTGGGTGGGACCCGCAGGTCGGGGAGCGCAAGGCCGGCCGGATGGACCCGCTCAACCTCACCGGCAACGCCAAACCCAACGGCGACGAGTGGAGCTTCGTCGCGGCGGGAGCGAAAGTGAAGGGTGAGCGCCTTAGCGAGATCGGTCACGGCAATATCGCGCCCAACCCCGCGCATGGTGGTGTCACGATCACGTCGGCGCAGCGCTTCGCCACGGTATCTTTCGCGGGACTCGACCGGTTGGGATTCGGTGCGGCGTCCCACGGGGTATCGGTGGCCGCGCGCACGGCCTTGGCCGCGTACGCACTGCTCGCTGACCGCCTCGCCTTCTCCGCTCCGTCTCTCTGGCTTCGCAGCGGCTGCGAGCTGGTGACCATCGACGACTCGCTCGAGTGGGTGAACCGCGGCGGCACCGCAGACTCGTTCACCCTGAACACGGCCCAGGCGATCGCCCTCTATGTGCACGCAGCACAGGTTGTTGCGGACATCGGCTTGCCGCTGTCTGTGACGCCGGTGCGGCTGACCCCAGGCAGGAGCCTCGCTGCGGCCATCGACTTCGCGCTGACCAAGACAGATACGACCGAGGGCTGAAAGATGTCCCTCACTATCGACATCGAGCTGATCTCAGGTCGGTACGACGCGGCGGGTGCGGGCGACCGCGATGCCGAAGAGTGGCCGCCGCATCCGGCCCGGGTGTTCTGTGCTCTGGTCGCCAGCGCCCGCTCCGACAGCGATTGGGAAGCCCTGCGCTGGCTTGAGGGTCTGCCGGCCCCCGTAGTGCAAGCCTCGGCCACGGCTCGACCCGACGTCCGTACGTCATACGTGGTCACGAACTCCGTGGAGCGCGCTCGCGGGAGCCAGTTCCATCCCGGCCGCACCAACGCGCGCAAGGTCCGTCACTCGGCCGTGCCAGGGAACTTGCGTGTTCGCGTGGTGTGGCCGAATGTGAGCGCCGAACCCTCGACGGTGGTCCTGCTCGACGCCTTGGCTCGTCGCGTGCCCTATCTTGGCCGCTCCACCGGTGTCGCGGCGCGATCGGTCGGCGTCGGCAGCGAGCCTGGGGCGTGCGGGGTTCCCGAGGGCCTGGACCAGTTCGACCCGGCGCCGTCGGCTCCTGGGGGAATCGGCATAAGGGTTCCGTACCCCGGCTACCTTGACCTGCTGATCGACCAATACGACAACGCTCGCCCGGCGTGGGAGGTCAGCCGCGAGGTGAACTACCGTCGAGCCGGTCACGAAAGGCGGGTGAGCTCAGCGCTGGCAATTGCGCCGTCCGTCTACACCGATGTCATCATCTTGCGCTTTAAGGGGCTTCGCCCCGACGGACGGCTCACCGCAATGTTCACCGAAGCGCTTCGGCGTGCCGTGATGGCAGCGACCTCGGACCCACTTCCTGACGCGCTGCACGGTCACGGTGCGGACGGGCGCCCGCACGTGGCCTTTCTTGCGCTGCCAAACGCCGACAACCCGCAGGCCGACGGACACCTGCTGGGGATGGCGGTGGCCATCCCGGATCTGCCCGAGCCAGAACGACGAGCGGTAGTCCGCGGCGTCCTTGTCGGGATGCGATCCACCACCGGGGACCGCGCGAACGACGAAAGGACGTTGCGCCTCAACGTGCCGCGGATCGGCGAGGTCGATCTGGCCTATGAGCCCGGCCTGCTTCGGCCCTGGGGTGTCCGCCCCGAACGCTGGAGGCAAGGCAGCGACCACTGGGTGTCGGTGACCCCGGTCATCCTCGACCGCTATCCGCGTAAGGGTGATCTCCTGCAGGAGATCGCGCGCTCCTGCGTCCAGGTCGGATTGCCGCATCCGGAGGACATCGTGGTCAGCACGGCACCCCTTGTCGCCGGCGGCATCAGAATGCGTCCCGGTGACCTACCAGAGCAGGCGCGCGGCAAGCTCTTTCGTCACGTCGAGCTTCGATTCGACCGCAGGGTGGCCGGCCCGATCCTGCTGGGCGCGGGACGCTATCTCGGAGTCGGCCTCTTCGCGCCCCTTGACGCATCGAGTGTCGCCGCTGAGGTGGCCTCGTGAATCTGACGTCCGAGGACTTTGCGTCCTTCTACCTGCAGGTCCACGGCGATCCGCCCTTCCCGTGGCAGTCAGACCTCGCCCGCCAGGTGCTGTCCGAGCGTTCCTGGCCGCAGCTGATCGACGTGCCCACGGGGCTGGGCAAGACCGCTTTGCTGGACATCGCCGTGTTCACCGCCGCCGCGACCTCGGGAGAGGTCGGTGCTCATCGCCTCGGACGTCGACGGATCTTCTTCGTCGTGGACCGGCGCATCGTCGTCGACGAGGCGTACGACCGAGCCATGTTGCTGTCCGAAGCGCTTGGCAGGGCTCTGGAATCGGATCAAGACACGGCCGTACGACGAGTGGCCTTGGGTTTGCGCGCCCTCGCACCAGACGCTGACCGTCGTCTTACGCTCGCTCCACCAGGTGCCAAGGCGCCACAAGAACCACCGCGGGACATCCTGCCCGTGACCCGAATGCGCGGTGGTGTCACCTGGGACAGCTCGTGGCTGGATCGCCCTGACCTGCCGGGATTCGTGGTTGGCACGGTCGACCAGATCGGCAGTCGGCTGCTGTTCCGCGGGTACGGAGTCAGTGACCGCCGTAAGCCGGTCGATGCGGCGCTCGTGGGCACCGATTCACTCATCCTGGTCGACGAAGCGCACCTCTCGGAGGTGATGGTCTCCACCATCGCCGAGGCGCACCGGCGCGATGTTGAAGGGCTCGGGTTGCCGCGCACAGAGGTCGTGAGGATGACAGCAACCGCTGGCGACGACCGCCTTCGCCGTTACTCCCTGAATGTTGAGGCTCACCGCGACAACGAGGTCGCGTGGCGGCGGTTGAATGCATCCAAGCGGCTATCCGCGGTCAGCAGCGACGAGAAGAGGGTGGTTCGGGCAATCGCTGACCAGGCGATCGGCCTGTTGACCGCCGAGCACAAGACAATCCTGGTTGTGTGCAACACGGTCGACCGTGCCCGTCAGGTCCATGCGAGCCTGACCGAGGCCACGACTTGTCAGCAAGACCCACTCAACGCCGACATCACACTGCTCATCGGGCGTTCCCGACCGGCGGACCGGGACCTACTGGTGGGCCGGCTCAAGGTTCGATTCGGGGTCGGACGCGCACGCACGATCGGAACGAAACCCGCGATCCTGGTCGCCACCCAGACCGTAGAGGTTGGTGCGAATCTTGACGCGGACGGACTGGTCAGTGAGTCCGCGCCGTGGGAGTGCCTGGTGCAGAGGTTCGGCCGGGTGAACCGCCTCGGTGACTGCCCAGGCGCTGCCCGGGCCATCGTCGTCGATGACGGAGTCAAAGACGGGCCCGTGTACGGCCCCGCGCGCGACATCGCCTGGGACTTCCTGCTTCAGATCACCAACCATGGTGTAGTCGACCGCGACGTTTCACCTCTTGCATGTCGTGACCTGAGCGTACGCTCGCCGGACGGAGCATCCGCCGAGCGTCCGATTGCGCCCCTGTTGACCTCTCCAATCCTGGACTGTTGGGCCCGTACCGGGCCGGTGCCATGGCCCGACGTTCCGGTGGCGCCGTACCTTCACGGTCTGGGCACCGACTTCGCCACTGTCAGCCTTGCCTGGCGTGATGGGCTGGTCGACCCGGACCCCATGGGCGACGACGCCGAACGGCCAGAAGAGGACATCAGCGCTGACCTGTCCGCGATGCCCGTTCGCTCCGAAGAACTGGTCGAAGTGCCGTTGCATGCGGTACGTCGATGGCTTCGGGGCGAGTCGGCGCTGCCGCTGACCGACCTGGATGAGGACACTGACCCGCAGTTGCCGGGAAAAAGGGGCCGTGACGAGTTCAGCGTCGACTTCCGCGCCATGGTCTGGCGCGATGATCCTGCGGTCAACAACACCCGCTCGAACGGACCCAAGTCACCTCCGACGGGCTCGTGGGTGTGGATCGACGCGAGGGGCATACGTCCCGGCGATGTCCTGGTCATCCCCACGGAACGCGGTGGCCTGGACGAGTACGGCTGGGCCCCGGACTCAGACCGCCCAGTGCTCGACGTGGCCGAAGCGATCCGAGCCCGGTCGGACCTATTCGGCGTGGTCGCCTTCGGGCGCGCTCTTGCGTTGCCGTTGCTGCGGATCGACGAGAGGACGGCTGGTCGCCTCGGCTTGGGGTCTGAGGACTCACGGGAGCTGCGGCGGCTGACCAGAGAGCTGGGGAGGGACTCTGAGGAACGAGAAGGGTCTTCGCCGGGGAATGACTTGCCCGCACACCTGGCAGTGTCCATTGAACGTGTGCTCGGGTCGATAGGTGGCCTGCCACCTCACGAGCGTCTTCCCGGCACAGCCTGGACACCGGCGGCTCTGGCGGTACTAAAGTCCTGGGTGTCCAGGGACGTCACCGTGGTGCCGGTCCTCGACAGGCACGGACATGGGTCGGATCGCTTCATCTTGGCGCCGGCGCCCAAGGTGGGGCGGATCGTGGAGCGCGACGACGAACTCCCCGAGAGCAGCTCCATGAGTGCAGGTCAGGTCACGTTGCGAGCCCATCACACCAACGTCGGCGACCGGGCGCGCGACATCGCAGGGGCGCTCGGGCTTGACCCCCAAGTCTCAAGCGCGGTCGAGGCGGCCGCCCGGTGGCACGATCTCGGGAAGGTCGAGTCGAGGTTTCAGGCGATGCTCTGCGGCGGCGACGAATACGAAGCCATGCTGGTCGACGAGCCGCTCGCGAAGTCGGGTATCGACCCGGCCAACCGCACAGCGTACCGGGTGGCGCGGCAGCGCAGCGGACTCCCGCAAGGCGCGAGACACGAGGCGTGGTCGGCGGCGTTGGTCAGGCAGCACCTGGCGGAGACCGCGGACTCCTACCGCTTCGACCCGGACCTTGTGATTCACCTGGTCGCGAGCCATCACGGTCATGCCCGACCGTGGCTGCCGCCGGTGATCGATGACAACCCCCGAGATGTCGAGGTCCTTCTTACGGACCCGACGACCGGTCCCACGGGGACGAAGGTCATTGTCAGCTCGCACGCCACGATCGACTTCGACCACCCCGCCCGCTTCGCCCGTCTCAACGAAAGGTACGGACGCTGGGGGCTGGCGCTGCTCGAGTCGATCGTCCGTTGCGCCGACATGACCGTCTCAGGGGAGGGATCATGACCGTCCTGACGCTACCGGCGCTGGACGGTCGTACGCCGCTGGGGTTCCTCGCGGCGCTCGGCCTGACCCGGCTGCTCGATGTCCACACCGACGACTCGCCGCGGCTCTCCTGGTCAACGGACGACTACACCGCGCAGTTGCACACCACCCGTGGTTCGATCGACGCGGTCGTTGCTGACCTCCGTACCATCGTGGACAGCATCCCCAACGACGGTGTGCTGCCCGGCGCACCGGTGAACTTGCCGCCGCCAGGCGCAGCGCCCGACCAGCTGCGACTCTCACCGGTTGCCTTGAGGGCTTTGGCGAACGAGCTCGCACCAGAGCCGGACGCGGAGGTCGAGGCATGGTTGGGGAGCCTTGTGACCGATCTGACGCTGGACGACAAGTCCCGCTCCGACATCAGCATGATGGCTGCTCCGTCTGGCAAACAGTCGATGCGCACCATGCTCTACTTCCCCCTGAGACTGGTGCGGGAAGATCCCGGGTGTCTTGCTGAGGCGCTCGTCGGATGGCGGCGCCGTCCGGCAGTGACCGGGGAGTACCTCGATCACCGAGTGCTGTTCGACGGAGCAGACTCCGGGGCTGGGAAGTCGGAGGAAAGGGGCGTACCCGGCGCCACGTGGCTGGCGTTGATGTCGTACCCACTGCTTCGGACGACGGCCCTCGGCTCCGAGCCCATCACCACTGGATGGCACCGGCAACGCCGGCAACCGGCGTTGTTCGTGTACCCGCTGTGGACAGTCCCCCTCGATCGCCATGCGGTCACGGCACTCTTGGAGCACCCGATGATCCAGCAATGCGTCGGTGGCGAGCTGCCGACCGCGGCCCACGTACTCAGCATCTTCACGGTGCGCCGGGCGCAGCGTCGCAAAATCCCGGGACGGACATTCGCCGGCGTATTGGGGCCGGTGTCGTGACCACTGTCGGGCCCCTTGGCGACGGGTTGCCGGAGACAGTCCCGGCCCGGATGGTCAACGAGTTCGTTTACTGCCCGCGACTGTTC
>JBBSGQ010000214.1:0-6547 GCA_038253965.1 Acidimicrobiales bacterium
ATCCGGTCGAGCTCGACCCGGCAGTGATCGAACAGCTTGGCCAGGAGCTCGACGAGATCTATGACTCAACGATCGCTGATCTGGGAGAGCGCGACGAGCGCTACATCCGACGGCTCATCCGAACCCAACGCAGCCTGGCCCTCGGGTCGCGCGTCGTCATGCTGGCCGGCGCCGCATTGCGCCCGCGCGGCGTGCTGGGCCGCAAGGTCGGAGCCGGTGGCCATCGGGCGGGCGCCGCGTTGCTGGGGCTCGGCACGGCGGGCCTCGGGCTGGCCAAGATCCTCGAGAACATGGGATCGGCCACAACGTGATGCACGGCCAGTGGGACTGGATGAACGATCCTGAGATCAATTCCACGGTCTGGGAATGGGACACCGTCTGTTCCGCCGACCACTGGAAGCACGGTCACAACATCGTTCATCACACCTGGACGAACGTGCTCGGCAAGGACCGTGACATCGGGTACGAGATCATGCGGACCACCTCCAAAACGCCGTGGAACCCGGTCTACCTCGCGCAACCGATCTACAACACGCTCCTCGGCCTGCTATTCGAGTGGGGCGTGGGCCTGCACGAGATCGACTTCCAGAAGCTGGCTGGAGGCACCAAGGAGGAGAAGGCCACACAGCTCGAGCTGTTCCAGGGCTTCGTCCGCAAGGCGAGCCGCCAGGTGGCCAAGGACTACATCCTCTGGCCATCACTCGCTGGACCGGGCTTCCGCGACGTGGTCCTGGCCGACGCCGTCGCCAACCTGATCCGCAACATCTGGTCGTACATGATCATCTTCTGCGGACACTTCCCCGACGGGGTACAACTCTTCGGCCGAGAGGTCATCGAAGACGAGACCAGGGCCGGCTGGTACCTCCGCCAACTCCTCGGCTCGGCCAACATCACCGGCGGCCCGAGGTTCCATGTCCTGGCCGGCAACCTCAGCTTCCAGATCGAACACCACCTGTTCCCCGACATGCCCAGCACCCGCTACCAACAGGTCGCGCCGCGCATCAAGGCACTCTGCGTGCGGTACGGGCTGCCCTACAACGCAGGGCCGCTCCGACGCCAGTTCGGCACCACAACCCGCAAGATCTGGCGCTACGCCCTGCCCGGCGGCAAAGACACCGTCAGCGAAGCCCCAGCGCTGCGAGCCGCCTGACCGCGACGAGAACGTTCCGCATCGGGCCGGATCAGTCTTTCGGACAGTCCACAAAACCGTGACCGAACAAGCGACGATGGAGCAGCGTTACGCCTTGTAATGACGCTGCTGAGTGCCGGGTCGGTGGGTAATCGTGCTTTGAGCGCTCCGACATCCTCACCAGTGGTGGCCTGCCAATCGTTTGGGCAGTCGCCTTGATCTTCCTCGCCTGGGGGCTACTCGCCGCCGTCGCCATTTCCCCAATGGCTGCCACGCTCCACTCTGGCGCAGAGATCATTGTGTAGGGATGCGGGTCGCTCGCATCCAGGGACTCTCGCCGATCGCCGCTGTCAGTAGAGCCAGGGATCCCGGAGATCGAGGAACTCGACGTTGGCCATCAGTTCTTGGAAGTCGCCCATCTCGTCGGCCAGTTCTGCAGGCGGCTCCTTCGTTTCGCCTTGGCGCGCTTCAGCCTCACTGGTGAAGTAACCGACCTCGACGTAGGTGTCAGGCCCGGTCCATGCGCGGATCACACCGACGAGGTCAGGGCGAAACGACGCGGCGTGCTCCACGAAAGTCTCGTCCATTGCGTGGAGCCGGCCGCGGTCCGTCCCCCGGCCCTTCATGATTTGCACGAACCCGGCTTCGTCCGACCCACCAGCGAGCAACGTCTCGACATCGTCAGAATCAGTAAACGTCGCCTCGCCGTCGAAGCAGTGCTCGGTTTCCGCCCACCATCGCCCCTGCTCGGGCCGCTCGCTGTTGGCCGTGGCGGCGGCGGCCGACTCGAATCGGGCGACAGCAATCGCGTGACCGTCGTCGGTCACGCCGGCGGTAGATCCCAGGAAACCCGTCGCCCCCGGTCGAAGCTCACTCATCCAACGGTCCATCTGGCTGCGCAAACCGTCGCGATCAGCCACCCGACCTTCGAACACCTGTACGAACATCGTCCCCCTCCCAGTATTGACCCTCTCAGCATCCTCCCTGGGCGACAAGATCGCAATCACGGCGCTTTGCCTGAAGCACCCATTACGTGGACATCGGTGGATCGAGGTGAAGTGCGGCGGCACCGGCTGCGGTGCTCGCCACGGCGAGGCCGCCGGTTACTGCGGTGTGTTCCCGGTTGAGGTCCCGGCAGACGTCCGAGTCAACTCGGGGTCCTGCATGGGGTAGCGCCGCGTGTGGTCATGTTGTCGGCTCATGTGAAACTGACAATGCCGGCGGCCACGAGCGGACCAGCACCGGGAGTGTCGGATTATCTGCGCCGGTCATGTGATGGTCAGTCCGGCTCTTCGACGGCGGGCACGCCGGTGGTTCTACCCCGGAACGGGGTCGTCGTGCATCCCCTCCCGGGTGGGTGTGGGGGCGGCGGCGGCGGCGATCCTTGAAGATGCGATTAGGTTGGCGGCCTCGCCAGCGTGAGAGGTGCGAGAGCCGGGAGGCTTGATGGTCGTCATCGGTGATCGGGTCAGAGTGCTGTCGGCTAAGGCGGCACCGCGCGAGGGCGTGGTGACGGCGGTGGCTGGGGCGATGTTGCGCATTCACTGGGCCTCCGGTCCGGAGTCCAGCTTGGTTCCCGCTCCCGGGTCGCTCACGGTCCTTGGTCGAGCCAAGCGATCTGGTGGAAGAACCAAGCAGGCGAGCAAGCCAGCGGCACAACCCAACAGGGCGCGGCCCAAGAAAGCTGGCGGCGTCACGCACACGGCCCCGAAACCCTCGGGCGTGCCCGCCAAGGCCGGTGCCAAGAAGGCATCCGCCAAGGTCTCCGAAAAGAAGGCGGCCACCGCCAAGACGGGCAGAAAGAGCGCAGCGGTCAGGAAGCTGCGCTAGCGCCGGACGCGGCCAGCCTGGCGTTACAGCGGGGCGCTCCTCTCCGGCGTGGGTGCGTGACGGCCCAAGTCCATGGCACCCAGCCGCGAGCGACTTTCACTCTGCGAGCTAGCTGAACACGCGACGTAGGGTGGCGTAGATATTGCGCGGCGACGCGGTGTACCTGAAGGTGCGGGTCGCCCTCAGCGTGTGGAGTTCTGTGCGCACACGGTCAGTCTCGGCAAGCGCTCGACCGTTCGCAACTGCGCAGCCTTGAAGTCATCACGGAGTACCGCGACGGTTCCGTGGGCGATCGCAGCCTGATCCTGCGCGTGGCCGGCGGTTGCGCAGGCGCGCGCCACATTCTCGTACCGCTGGTCGCGTTCCTGTCCTGCCCGGGTGAGCGTGTCCTCCAAGCGGTGTGCCCACTGCCGTGCCTGGTCGACCTGGTGCGCCCACGCGTACGGGACGAAGCCGTCGAACACGTTGGCCGGGATCGCCAGCGCCTCCAGAAGCGCCGGCTCGTCGGCGTGCGCATAGAAGCGATGAGCCCGTCGGACATGGCGAACCGTTAACCCACCTCGAACAGCATCGACTCCCAAGTCTCATGGGCCGGTTCGTCGGACTTCGGCACTGTTGCTTCCATGACCACGACCCGAGGGCCGAAGCTGGACCAGTCGGCCCCGGCGAGCACCTCGGCCAGACGGGATCACCAGCACCGGGAGTCGCCGACCCAGTCCTATGTCTCGGATCCGGCGACTCGGGGGCTCAGCCGGCGGCTCGTTTGAAGGGGTCGGGCGGAAACGAGCCCGCGTTCACGCACATCGCCGACCAGGCCGCCAGCTGCCCGACGACGGTGTTGAAGCTGTCGCCCAGAGCATCGACGACGCTCTGTTCTCCGGCGTCGGTGAGGTCCTCGATTCGCTGACGGAGCCCAGTGCCGGCAGGGGTGAGCGCTCCATCACTGAGGAGTCCCCGTGTCTGCAGTCCGGAGGCGGCCTCGGAGATCCGTTCCGGGGCCCAACCGCGCGTGGCGCTGTAGGTGCCCAGCTCCATCCCCAGCCATAGCTCGGTGAGTACGTTCATCTCGACCGCGTCGAGGTTCTCGGCGATACAGACCGCGATGTGGGTGTCGCCGCGGTGCTCGCGCAATGACTCACAGCCCCGCCACAGTGCACCCATCGGATCGTCGGGCCATGGACGATCGGTCAAACCTGCGAACAAGGCACGACCGACCGATGGTGCCGCGTCCACAGCCGCCCGCAGAACTTCGACGACTTCGGTGACCGGGACAGTGCCGAGCACCTCGTGGAGACTCTCCGTCGTCGCTGTCTCGCGGATCTCAACGAGACGGTCGCGTGGGCAGGCGGCGCGTGCCGCCTCATAGGTGGCCCGGACCAGACCCGGCTCGAACACGGCAAAGGCGGCAGTGACCACGCCCAGAGTGGGTTCGCCCAAGGCAGCGGCCCGACCTCCCACATACCTGGCCAGGAAGTCGAGCCCTTCTGCGGCCAAGGCCTCGTTGGTTCGACGGGACCACACTGGGTGCATGGCCAACGGCTCGATCGCATCGCGGAGCCGACGGGCCGGTGCCGCCGACGCCAACCGGACGAGCGCCGTGTCCGGCACTGGCGGTGGGGTCGAGAACACGGCGAACACCTCGTCATAGTCCACCTCAGCAGTCTTCCCCGGTGGAGCGCGGCCCGCCCCGCTCAGCCCGCTTCTGCGGCTCGGCCGCCTAGGGAGCGCACGGCTGGATGGATCGCCTCGATCGTCGCGGACTCGAGTTCCACTGTCCGGAATAGCGACAGCTCGGGAGTCGTTGGATCAACTGTCAATTAGTGCTAAACGAACTACGGAGGATCAAGCATGCCCCAGCTGACGGTAGGCACCGAGAACGGCACCCCGATCGAGCTCCACTACGAGGACTACGGATCGGGAAAGCCAGTGGTGCTGATACACGGCTGGCCGCTCAGCGGACGTTCGTGGGAGAACCAGCTCCCCGCGCTGGTCGAAGCCGGCCACCGCGTCGTTACCTACGACCGCCGCGGCTTCGGGAACTCCTCTCAGCCGTGGGGCGGCTATGACTACGACACCTTCGCCGCAGACCTCAACGCCGTCTTGAACCACCTTGACCTGCGCGAGGTCACCCTTGTCGGGTTCTCCATGGGCGGCGGCGAGGTAGCCCGCTAATCGGCACATACGGCACCGACCGGGTAGCCAAGGCTGTGCTCGCTTCGGCGGTCCCGCCCTACCTCTACAAGTCCGCCGACAACCCCGATGGCGCCTTGGATGACGACGCCATCGCCGGCTTTCAGGCGGGAGTGAAGAGCGACCGGATCGCCTTCCTCGACCAGTTCACCAGCGGGTTCTTCAGTGCCGGTGACCAGCTGAAAGTCAGCGAGGCCCAGCGCGTGTATGCACGCGACATCGCAGCGTTTGCTTCTCCGAAGGCGACGTCGGACTGCATCACTGCGTTCGGCCGAACCGACTTTCGTGGTGATCTGGAGAAGATGACGGTGCCCACATTGGTGATCCACGGTGACTCTGACGCCGTCGTCCCGTTCGAAGCCAGTGGCAAGCGCTCCGCAGAGGCCATCGCCAACAGCGAGCTTGTCGTGATCGAGGGCGGCCCGCACGGCATCAATGCCTCCCACGCCCAGGAGTTCAACGAGGCCCTGCTCAGCTTCCTGGCCCGCTAGACCACCAGAGGTCAGCCTTCCTAGTAGCCGGCGTCCTGTGGCCTCGGGTTTCATCGACACATGCTCGACGGGGCCGCTGCCTGAAAGACGAGCAACTCGAGGATCCGACAGAACAACTCGCACACAGCGGACACGACCGGCATCCTCGCGACTCAAATCCCGTACCACGAACGCCCAGGTCAACCGCCCCGACCGAGTTATCGGGGCGCTGTCGCATCGGCGGATCGTGGGTCGTGTCGAGAAGTCGACGGGCCTCCTGGCGTGTGTCAGATCCCACGCGCCAGCTCGTCGAAGGCTGCGGCCACGGTCAGGCCGGGAGGTGCTTCGGTACCGAGTTCGTAGTGGCCTCGTCGGAGGTTCTGTATGAAGGCCTGTAATCACGACCGACGCGCTCCGATCGTGTTTGAGCTCTCGCATCGGTCGAAGCCTGGCCTTGAGTCGCCCGTGGTCGGCTTCGACGCGGTTGTTGGCGTACTGCGTGGTGTCATGGTCAGTGGCCGGGACCAGGTCCACGATCGTCCGGGCCAACGCTGGGGAGCGGTCGGTGGTCACCTCGGCCGGTTCGCCATGTGACCTGATCATCGCCGAGAAGAACCGGGCCGCAGCCTTCGCGTCGCGCTGGGCGGAGACCGACACGTCAATGACCTGCCCGTACTGGTCAACGGCCCGGTACACGTATCGCCAGGTGCCGGGGACCTTCACATAGGTCTCGTCGACGAACCATCGATCTCCGACCGAGTGTCGACATGGCCGGGCGGCGTCGATGATCAAGGGTGTGAACCGTTGCACCCACCGGTAGAGGGTGACGTGGTCGACGTCGATCCCGCGCTCGGCCAAGAGCTCCTCGAGATCGCGGTAGGACAAGCCGTAGCGGAGGTACCAGTGCACCGCCAAGAGGATCACCTCC
>JBBSGQ010000215.1:0-6546 GCA_038253965.1 Acidimicrobiales bacterium
CGCAGGGCTCGAGTTCGTGGTGGGCACCGTGGAGAGCACGACGCGCGCCGGGTACTTCCCAGGAACCGCCGCGCTCACCGTCAAAGTTCTCGCGGAACGGGGGACTGGCCGAATGCTCGGCGGTCAGATCGTCGGCGCGGATCGTGCCGGCAAAAGGATCGACACGTTGGCCACCGCGATCACTGCAGGCATGACTGCGGCTGAAGTGGTCGATCTCGACTTGTCTTACGCCCCGCCCGTTTCCCCCGTCTGGGACCCCGTTCAGATCGCAGCAAGACGGGCGGCGGCCGAGCTTCTCCGTTGACCTTGGCGCAGGGAGACTTGCCGAGGCGCCTTTGTGTCGCGAACCTGTCGTCCAGGTCAGCGGACGACGAAAGGATCGCCATGCGAGGTGGGGACACCGCGTGGATGCTCATCGCAACTGCGCTCGTGCTGTTCATGACCCCCGGCCTCGCGTTCTTCTACGGAGGCATGGTCCGGTCCAAGCACATGCTCGGCATGCTCACGCAGAACTTCTTCGCGATGGGCCTGCTGGCAGTGCTCTGGGTTGTCGTCGTGTTCAGCCTGGCGTTCGGCGGAGCCGGGAACGGGGGGGTGATCGGCAACTTCGACCACGTCGGCATGCGCCATGTTGCCCAGTCGGCATCGGTTCTCGCGCCGACGATCCCGTTCATCCTGTTCGCGGCCTACCAGATGACGTTCGCCATCATCACGCCGGCGCTGATCACCGGCGCGACGGCCGACCGGTTGAAGTTCAGCGCCTACGCCGTGTTCATCGGACTGTGGTTGGTGATCGTGTACGCACCGGTTGCCCACTCGGTGTTCGGCGGCGGCTGGTTGGCGAAGCGAGGAGCGCTCGACTTCGCCGGTGGAGCTGTCGTGCACATCAACGCCGGCGCCGCTGCCCTGGCTGTCGTGTTGGTGATCGGCGCAAGGCGGGGGCACGGCCGCGAGCCGATGCCCCCGCACTCGCTGCCCTGGACGTTGATCGGCACCGGCATCCTCTGGTTCGGCTGGGCCGGGTTCAACGCCGGCTCGGCGCTAGGTGCGAACGGTGTAGCCGCCCAGGCCCTCATGAACACGTTCGTGGCTGCATCGGCGGCCATGCTCGGTTGGCTGCTGATCGAGCGGGCGCAGGGCGGGCACGCCACGACTCTGGGCGGTGCGTCGGGAGCGGTGGCCGGGCTGGTCGCCATCACGCCGTGCGCCGGGTTCGTAACGACCATGCCTGCGTTGCTCATCGGGTTCTTCGCAGGGATCGTCTGCTTCCTCGCGTTGAGCATCAAGGCCCGCTTCGAGTTGGACGATGCCCTGGACGTGATAGCTGTCCATCTCGTCGGCGGACTGTGGGGCTCCGTCGTGCTCGGTCTCTTCGCCGATCACCACGTGAACCCGGTCGTCGCGCACGAGGGTCTGCTCCTCGGGGGCGGCGGTCATCTCATCGGCGAGCAGATCCTGGCCAGCGTTGCGACGTTTGCCTACTCGTTCGGTGCATCCTGGGTTCTGGCCACGGTGATCGATCGGGTGATGGGCCTACGCATCACGCCGGCCCAGGAGGACGAGGGCATGGATCTTGCGCTGCACGCCGAAACCGCGTACGCCTTTGGCGACTTCGGTTCGACCCGGCGCGCGTGACGAAGGAGGCAGATGAAACTGATCACGGCCATCGTCAAGCCGTTCAAGCTGGAAGATGTGAAGGATGCGCTGAAGAGCGCTGGCGTGCACGGCCTCACCATCTGCGAGGTGCAGGGTTTCGGCCGCCAGTCCGGACACACCGAGGTCTATCGCGGGGCCGAGTACACGATCGATTTCGTGCCCAAGATCCGGGTCGAGATCGTGACCGAGGACGCCGATGTCGACCGTCTGATCGACGTGATCGCCGAAGCGGCGAGAACCGGCAAGATCGGCGATGGCAAGGTGTGGGTGACCGACCTCGACCGCCTGCTCCGCATTCGCACCGGTGAGGTCGACGCTGACGCCATCTGACCCCCGCACCGCATCCGAGCGAACCACCGGTCTCGATCGGACGTCGCTGCTCGCCGATCGGACGCTGCGCGGCGGCGACTTCGTGATGACCTGGACCGAGCAGGTCGACAGGTGTGTCATCTCGCAGTTCCACGCGGCCGCCGGAGAACGGTCTGACGTCGCCCTCGTCGCCGTCGGCGGTTACGGGCGGGCCGAGCTCGCGCCGTTCAGCGACCTCGACCTCATGCTCCTCCACCGGGGCACATCGGACATCGACGAGATGGCCGAGGCCCTGTGGTACCCGATCTGGGATGCTGGGATGAGGCTCGGGCACGCGGTACGCACTGTCGGGGAGGCGTTGGCCCTCGCCGACGAGGATCTCGACACGGCGACCGCACTCTTGTCGACGCGCCACCTGGCCGGTGCCGAGGAGCTCACCGGGGAACTGGCGATCGACGCTGCCGCAGCATGGCGACACCGACCCAAGCAACGGCTCCAGGAGTTGGCCGACTCGGTGATCGCCCGACATGCCCGTTTCGGCGAGGTCGCCTTCCTGCTCGAGCCGGATCTGAAAGAAGGCCGGGGCGGCATGCGCGACGTCCACGCTCTGCACTGGGCCGAGGCGGTGCGGCCATTCCTGAGCGACGGAGACGCCCCGCTGTTGACCGCCGCCTATCGCACCCTCCTCGATGCGCGCGTCGAGCTGCAGCGGGTAGCTGGTCGTGCCACTGACCGCTTGAGCCTGCAGGATCAGGATTCGGTGGCGAAGGAGCTCGGCGAGGACGCCGACCAACTGATGACCAGGGTGGCCGGAGCCGCTCGCACGGTGGCGTGGGTGGCCGACGAGGCGTGGCACCGGGTGGCGGTCTCACTCAGTGGTTCGCTCAGCCTTCTCGGGTGGCGCAGCCGCGACCGCGCTCCGGGTGTCATCTTGCGGGAGGGCGAGGTCGTCCTCGAACCGTCGGCTGACCCGGCCTGCGATCCGCTGCTGTTGCTTCGCGTGTCGGCCTTGGCCGCGGAGAAACGGGTGCGGCTCGCGCGGGCCACCCTCGACCGGCTGGTCGCCCGTGCACAGCCGCTGCCAGAACCGTGGCCGGCCGATGCGCGTGCACTCTTCGTCGATCTGCTCCGCTGCGGCCACCACGCCATCCCGGTCATCGAGGCACTGGACCAGAGCGGCCTCTGGGCTCGGTTGTTGCCCGAGTGGGCGCCGATCCGCAGCCGGCCGCAACGCAACGCATATCACCGATTCACCGTCGACCGTCACCTCTGTGAGGCGGCAGCCAACGCGGCAGCTCTCGCCGACCGCGTCGATCGGCCCGACCTGCTGGTCGTCGGTGCGCTGCTGCACGACATCGGCAAGGGCCGGGGCGGGGACCACACCGAAGTCGGCATCGGACTCGTTCGATCGATCGCACCGCGCCTCGGGTTCGGCGCGGCCGATGTCGACGTGCTCGCCGATCTCGTCCGGTACCACCTCTTGTTGCCAGAGGTCGCCACCCGTCGCGACCTGAACGACGACGCGACGATCACGGCGGTGGCCCAGGCGGTGGGCTCGATCGGCACCTTGAAGCTCCTCGCCGCACTGACCGAGGCCGACTCGGTGGCCACCGGACCCGCCGCATGGGGAACGTGGAAGGCGGACCTGGTGAGCTCGCTCGTGACCAGGACGGCCGGCGTCCTGCAGGGTGGATCAGTCGGTGACATCGTCCGGCCCACGTTTCCATCCACTGAGCAGCTCGGTCTCTTGCGGGCCGGTCGGTCGTTCCTGCGGGGCGAGGGAGACGTTCTGCTGCTCGTGACCCCTGACCGGCCGGGCTTGTTCAGTCGGGTCGCCGGCGTGCTCGCCCTTCACGGGCTCGGCGTCCTCGCCGCGGACGCACACGGCGAGGACGGCTGGGCCATCGAACGGTTTCGGGTCACGACCGGCCTCAGCGGCGTGACCGACTGGGCACGGGTCGAGCAGGACCTCCAACGGGCGCTGGTCGGACGTCTGGCCATTCCCGCTCGCCTGGCCACGAGGGCCCATGCCTACGCCAGGCGCCGACCGCCGGTCAGCAGCCCGCCGGTGGTGCGCTTCGACGATGCGGCTTCGGCAGTGGCCACGGTCCTCGAAGTCCACGCAGCGGACTCGGTAGGGCTCCTCTACCGGATCACGCGTGCCCTCGCCGAGCTCGATCTCGACATCCGCACCGCCAAGGTGCAGACACTCGGCGAGTCGGTTGTCGACGCGTTCTACCTCTGCGCCGCCGACGGTCACAAGCTGACCGATCCGGATGTGTGCGCCGAGGTCGAGCGAGCCGTCCTGCACGCCATCACCTCCGGTTGACCGCCCAGGCACGTGACCCACAGGCGTTCGAGCTCGGTGCGCTGGTTCCGATCTGAGCGGCATGTACGCGCCGGGCTCGCGTACCGAGGTCCGAGGTTGGCGCGCTCCTGCCGAGCTGAGCGGCTCAGGCGCGCCGGCCTTCGGCAAGCGTCGAAGCGGGTGACCGGGCGTTAGCGTCGCCATGTGGACCGGCCGACGTTGTCAGAGACCGACCTGCTGCGGTGGGCCGAAGCCCTGTCGGGGATCGCCCGTACGGGACTCGGGTTCACCGAGAGCCTGTACGAGCGCGAGCGGTTCGAGGAGGTTCTCGCCGTGGCCGCCGACATCCGCCATGCAGCCGGGGTCGACATCGACCGCGAGGCACTGGTCGAGGAGTGGATGCAGGGGGTCGGGGAGGGTGTGCCGGGCTATGTCACGCCCAAGGTGGCCGTCGGTGCGGTCGTCGGCAACGACGCGGGCGAGATGCTGCTCGTGCAGCGGGCGGACTCGGGCATCTGGCTCTACCCGACCGGGTGGGCGGACGTCGGTTACTCCGCATCGGAGATAGCGGTCAAAGAGGTCGCCGAGGAGACCGGCATCCACTGCGAGGTCATAGGCGTGCTCGCAGTCCTCGACGGACTCCGGCTCGGGTTCACCCGCGTGCCCCTCTACTCGGTCGTCTTCCACTGTCGGGCGGTGGGAGGTGAGCTCGAGGCTCACCCGCTCGAGTGCGCTGACGCCGGCTGGTTCGCAGCTGACGCGATGCCCGAGCCGCTCGCCGGCTACGAGCTGTGGGGTGACTTCGCGTTCGCGGCCGTCCGAGGCGAACCGGTCGACACGTTCTTCGACGCTCCTCGCGACCCGCCCTGGCGCGGCTGACCGAACCTCACGGCGCGCCGCGCTGACGTTCAGCCGAGCTCGGCCAGCAGCGCTTCGACTATCGACACGCTTCCGCCCGAAGCCTCCCAGCTGTCGGCGATGCGTTCGTGGTCGACCAGCCCGCTCGCGTCGGGTCCGATCCCCAGCGCCGCGTGGCAGGCAGCACCGAGCGGCGCAGGTTCGACCTCGTCGCCGTAGGCCGGGAACGCTTCGAGGCCGTCCCACAGCTCGGCTGGAGCCGCCGGTGGTGGTGCTCCGGTCGCGACTTGCCAAGGCCACCGCGGTGAACAGGTCGTAGGGCGATTCGACCGACGCGGGTCGACGGAACCCGGCGACCGGGTGCAGTCGCCACTCGAGCGGGATGGCGTTCGGTCCGTCGTCGTGCAACCAGGTTTGGCTGCCGTTGACGTAGGCGTCCATCGGATCGCCGAAACGTTCGTCGAGCGCGGCCACGAGATCCGCAGAGATCCGCCAGACACAGGTCGGCACGAGCGCCACGGCCGCAAGCTACCGGCCGACGTACCATGCTGGCGCCCGCGAAGAGGAGTCGACATGACAGAGCCCTGGCCCACGGTTGTCGAGTTGGCCGAGTCGGTGCGATCCGGCGTTACGAAGGCGGTCGAGGTGCTCGACCGGGCGCTCGCCGCTATCGACTCCGATAACGAGGCCCTCAACGCGTTCGTCCACGTCGGCGTCGACGTCGCCCGCCGAAGCGCCGAAGCGGTCGACGCAAAGGTGGCAGCCGGTGATGATCCCGGCCCGCTCGCTGGTGTCCCGTTCGGGATCAAGGACCTCGAGGACTGCGCGGGCATGCCCACGTCTCACGGGTCGCTCGCCTACAAGGGCCGTCCACCAGTCGGCCAGGACTCCGTCCATGTCGGTCGGTTGCGCGCTGCAGGGGCGGTGCCGGTCGGCAAGACGGCGGCCCCGGAGTTCGGCACGCTCAACTTCACCAAGACCCGCGCCTGGGGCATCACCCGGAACCCCTGGGACACCGACCGTACGCCGGGAGGCTCCTCCGGGGGGTCCGCCGCAGCGGTGGCGGCGGGCATCGTCCCGTTCGCCACGGCCAGCGACGGAGGCGGCTCGACCCGGATCCCCGCTTCGTTCAGCGGCCTGGTCGGGATGAAGGCGAGCTTCGGTCGAGTACCGAACCCCGGACCGAACGCGTCGCAGACGACCTCGCTCGGTGCGCTGTTCACCTCAGTCGCCGATGCCGCCCGCCACCTCGATGTCGCCGCCGGTCCTGACGACCGTGACCGCACCACGTTGCCGCCGACGTCCCTGTCCTATGAGAGCTCGGTGGAGTCGCTCGACGTGGAGGGCTTGCGCGCCCGCTGGTCACTCGACCTCGGGTTCGCAGTTGTCGATCCCGAGGTGGCGGCAATCGCCGA
>JBBSGQ010000216.1:0-6490 GCA_038253965.1 Acidimicrobiales bacterium
TCTATCCGGTACCAGCCGAACACCGCAGTGCTCCACACCGACTCGTCCATGCTGCCGTCACGGCCCAGGACCTGGGCCAGCTGGAACGTCCACGTGCCGCGCCGACGTGGTCGGCGGGTCACCATGACGTATCACATGAACCGCCTGCAGAACCTCGTCAGCCGGCACGAGCTGTGCGTCACGCTGAACCGCGACGATGAGATCGATCCGGCTCTGGTGCTCGCGCAGTTCTGCTATGAGCACCCGGTGTTCGACGGTTCTGCTGTCGCTGCTCAGTCGCATCGCGACGAGCTGCAGGGCCGAGGCGGCCTCTACTGGTGCGGCGCGTACTGGGGCTACGGCTTCCACGAGGACGGCGCCCGTTCGGGTCTCGACGCGGCGACCGCGATCGAGGCCGGCCGGTGACCGACACCGGTCGCAAACTCGACGCAATGGCTGCGCCAGGGAGCAGCTATTGCGTCGAGAACGGTCCCGCCAGCGCGCTGTACGAGGGCACGTTGCGCCATCGCCGGCTCGAGGCGGTCGACCACGCCTTCTCGTACCGGGTTCTGATGGCGTACCTCGACCTTGCGGAGCTGCCGGAGGCGCTCGACGTCCACCCGCTCTGGTCGGCCCGACATCGCGCGCCAGTCGAGTTCCGCCGCTCGGACTTCCACGGCGCCCGAGCGATCCCGCTCGACGTCGCCGTGCGGGACACGATCGAAGCTCGGACCGGGACCCGACCGCACGGCCCGGTCCGGCTCCTGGCGCACCTACGCACGTGGGGATGGGCGTTCAACCCGATCGCGTTCTACCTGGCGTTCGACGAGACGGGCGAACGCATCGAGACGCTGATGGCCGAGGTGACGAACACGCCATGGCACGAACGCACCGCTTACGTCCTCGAAGTGCCGTCGGAAAGCGCACTGGCGATCGACGGCATCCGCTTCCCGAAAGCCATGCACGTCTCACCGTTCATGGACATGGATGTGGATCACGTCGTCCGCATGACCCGTCCCAGCGCAGACTGGACGATCCGCATGGACGACTGGCGCGGCAATGACCAGGTGTTCGCTGCCGACCTCGACCTGCGCCGCCTTGGGCTCGACCGCCCGACCATGGGTGCCGCGCTGCGCCACCACCCCCTGCCTGCTCAGCGGGTGTCGGGCGGCATCTACTGGGAGGCGCTCAAGCTCCGAGCCAAGGGCGCGCCCTTCCGACGACATCCCGAGCGTCACGGATGCCGGCAACCCACCGAACCGGAAGCCGTTGCAGCTTCTTCCCGTCCGCCGCAGGAGATCACCGTGTTCAGCACCACCTCTCCATCCGACCACGCTGCTTCGATCTGTCCGATCGAGGTTCGTCCCGTCCCCATCGACGTGACGGCGGCCGATCGCGTGGCCCGGACCGTCCTGCGCCAGCTGCTGACCCGGCTGGATCACGGACGTCTCACCGTGATCGAGCACGACGGGACGACCACCGCCTACGGCCGACCGACCGACCTCGACGTGACCGTGCGCCTGCAGACGCCCGCGATGTGGCGGGAGGTCGTGACGAAGGCCAGCGCAGGGCTCGGCGAGAGCTATCTGGACGGGTGGTGGGACACCGATGACCTGACCAGCTTCGTGCAGCTCGTGATCCGCAACCTCGGTCCGCTCGATCGCCTACGGAGCCGGTGGGCTCGGCTCAACGCGCCGGTGTCCGACGTCGCGCGCCGTACTCGCCGGCCCGACAAGCATCGGGACAAACGCAACATCGCCGCGCACTACGACCTCGGGAACGACTTCTTCTCGCTGTTCCTCGATCCGACGATGGCCTACAGCTGCGGCTTGTTCCGCAACTCCGAGGTGTCGTTGGAAGAGGCCCAGCGCGCCAAGTTCGAGAGGTTGTGTCGGCTCCTCCGGTTGACCCCTCACGACCACCTCCTCGAGATCGGTACCGGTTGGGGCGGCCTGGCCGTGTACGCCGCCGAAAGCTACGGCTGCCGGGTCACCACCACCACGATCTCCGAGCAGCAGCACTCTCACGCCGCTGCGCTGGTGGCCGAGCGCGGCCTGAGTGATCAGGTCACGCTGCTGACACAGGATTACCGCGATCTCACCGGCACCTACGACAAGATCGTCTCCGTCGAGATGATCGAGGCAGTTGATTGGAGAGATCACGACGACTTCTTCCGTGTGTGCTCGCACCTCTTGCAGCCCGAAGGCCTCATGGCCCTGCAGGCGATAGTCGTTCCCGACCAACGTTTCGAGCGGGCCAAGACGAGCAAGGACTTCATCAAGCGCTTCATCTTTCCCGGCGCATGCCTGCCATCGGTCGGCGCGATCAACACCGCGTGCACCCGGGCCACGGACCTCTCGATGGTGCGCCTCGATGAGTTCCCCCAGCACTACGCCGAGACACTCTTCCGCTGGCGGGAGAACCTGGCCAAGCGTGAGGACGACGCTCGGGCGCTCGGCTACGACGACGCGTTCCTGCGGCTGTGGAAGTTCTACCTCTGCTACTGCGAGGCGGCGTATCGCGAGCGCTATGTATCGCTGGTGGAGGTCGTGTTGGCCAAGCCCGGTTGGAGGTCCGACGAGATGTCGGAACTGATCGGGCCATGAGCACTCAGTTGCCGACCCCGCTGTCGTTCCGGCTCCTCGACTGGGGACTCGTCCCCGACGCGGTGCTGCGCCTGGCGTGTAGGGCCCGGGTCTGGAATCGCTTGCACCTGGAGCGCTCAGGCAGCGTCGAGGAGCGCAGCGAGCGGTTTCGGGATCTCGTAGATGAGCTCCGCAAGTCGGCAGTCACCACCCACACCGCCGAAGCCAACTCACAGCACTACGAGGTGCCGCCCAGGTTCTTTGCCCAAGTCCTCGGCCCCAAGTTGAAGTACTCGTCGTGCTACTGGCCCGACGGTGTGCTCACCTTGGCTGCAGCAGAGGACGCCATGCTCGAACTATACGCAGAGCGAGCGGCGCTGGCCGACGGCCAACGGATCCTCGACATGGGTTGTGGCTGGGGATCGTTCAGCCTCTGGGCGGCGGAGCGGTACCCGACCAGCGACATCATGGCGGTGTCCAACTCAGCGCCGCAGCGCGCCTTCATAGAAGCGCGAGCCGCCGAGCGCGGCCTGACCAACCTCACGGTCATCACGAGCGACATCGCCGACTTCGAACCTGCGGCCCATGGCCAGATGCTCCCGTTCGATCGCATCGTGTCGATCGAGATGCTCGAGCACGTTCGCAACCACGACGAGCTGTTCGGACGCGTGGCCCGCTGGCTCAGTCCTGATGGTCGCTGTTTCGTGCACGTGTTCACCGGCCGGGACGTCTGCTTCCGCTACGAAGCCGATGACCCACACGACTGGATGGGCCGCTACTTCTTCTCCGGCGGGATCATGCCGAGCGACGACCTCTTCCTGCACCATCAAGCCGACCTGGTCTGCATTGACCACTGGCGCCTCTCCGGCCGGCACTACGAGAAGACGGCCAACGCCTGGATCGACAACCTCGAGGCGCGGCGCAACGACGTGCTCGCCGCGCTGGCCGACGATGTCGGAGCTCGCCAGGCCCGAGTGTGGGCTCGGCGCTGGAAGGCGTTCTTCATGGGTTGTGCCGAGCTGTGGGGCTACCGCGGCGGCGAGGATTTCGGCGTGAGCCACTACCTCTTCGCCGCCCGGGCCTCCGGTTCAGAGGTGAGCGGAAGGCCGCAGGCTGATCGCCGCGGGAAGCTGGCCCTGGTTCATGACCGGTAGGCCGAGTGCAAGCTCGATCGTCTTGAGCAGCGCGGCGTGGGAACCGGCCACCGAACTGATCGGACCGGCTTTGGCAGTCGGTGCGATGAGCAGGTTCGGCACCGCCTGGTCCTCGTCGTACACGACCACCACCAGTGTCTTGCCCTGCGCATAGTCGGCCCCGTTGAGGATCGGTGTCAACGTCGAGCCGGCGAACGAGTCGACCCTGGCGTCCGAGCAGTCGTGGCCGTCGTTGCACAGGTCGGGGACGACAAAGGCCAGCGTCGGCAAGTGCGCCGGGTCGAGCTCCGAAAGGGGCCGGACCTCGGTCGAGCAGTACGAGCGGTCATCGCCTCCCCAGTAGTACAAAGCGGGGATGTGCCTGGCGGCGTTGGAGCCGGCCGAACATCCGCCAGTGGCACCGTCGACGTAGCTGCGAGGTGTCCCTCCGTTCCCACGGATCTGCCGGAAGACGTTGTCGTCGGTCGAGTTGCAGGTCGTCGATGGGACGCAGTCGTTCACCGTTGAGGTGTTGGCCACCCCGGAGGTCATGCCGACGTATTGGTTGAGGCTGTTCTGCGTACCGTTCGTCTCGGCCCAGTCGGTGTAGTACGAGCACTTCGTGGCCAGCCCGTGCAGGAACGGCATGGTGGTCGGCGAGAACCCGAGACCGACTGCGGCCGTCCGCCCACCGGTCCACGTGCGGTTCTCCTCGACCATCACCACCACATGGTCGTAGGTGGACGGAGGATCGGCGGTGCGCCCACACGGCTGACCGAGTGAAGGGACCGTGGGAGACGTCGTCGTGGTCGTCGTGGTCGTCCCGCCGCCGTCTCCGCACGAAGGCGCAGCGGCGACCAAGAAGGTCAGCACCAGACCTATGGCGAGCAGCGGGGTGCGGCGACGGTTCATGGTCGAAGTTTAGTCGACTGGATCCCGATCCCGCGAAGGTCTCGGCGGATGCATGCTCGGCTCAGGTCAGGCGCTCGATGATCGTCACGTTTGCCTGGCCACCGCCTTCGCACATGGTCTGCAGGCCGTAACGACCGCCGGTTCGTTCCAGCTCGTTCAAGAGGGTGGTCATGAGGCGTGCTCCAGTGGCACCGAGCGGATGGCCCAGGGCGATCGCTCCCCCGTTCACGTTGACCTTGGACAGATCGGCGTCGAGCTCTTTCTGCCAGGCCAGCACGACTGAAGCGAATGCTTCGTTGATCTCGATCAGATCGATGTCGTGCATGGTCAGGCCGGTCTTGTCGAGGGCGTGGCGGGTGGCCGGGATGGGCGCGGTGAGCATGTAGATCGGATCGTCGCCACGCACGCTCATGTGATGGATGCGGGCCCGGGGGGTGAGCCCGTGCTCGGCAACCGCCGCTTCGCTGGCGATGAGCAGTGCCGCCGACGCATCGCTGATCTGGCTCGACACAGCAGCCGTGACCCGGCCGCCTTCGACAAGGGTGGGCAGGCTGCGGATCTTCTCCCAGTTGGGCTCACGTGGCCCTTCGTCGTGGTCGATCCCCTCCAGCGGTTCGATCTCCTGCTCGAAGCGCCCCTCGGCTCGCGCCCGCAGGGCCCGCTCATGAGATTCCACCGCGAACTCCTCCATGTCTTCGCGGCTGATGTCCCACTTGTCAGCTATCAGCTCGGCACCCCGGAACTGGCTGACCTCACCGTCGCCGTAACGGGCGACCCAGCCTGGCGAACCGGTGAAGGGATCGGGGAAGCCGAGCGGTTCGGCAAGGGTCATCGCCGAGCTGATCGGGATCTGTGACATCTGCTGCACACCGCCCGCCACCACCAGATCGTTCACACCGGCCATCACTGCTTGTGCTGCGAAGTGAACCGCCTGCTGGGCCGAGCCGCACTGCCTATCGACTGTCGTGCCCGGCACCGACTCGGGCATGCCGGCGACGAGCCAGCAGGTTCGAGCGATGTCACCGGCTTGCCCACCGACCGAGTCGACGTTGCCGAACACGACGTCGTCCACCCGGTTCGGGTCGATGCCCGTCCGGTCGATCAGCGCTTTGATCGAGTGAGCGCCGAGGTCCGCCGGGTGGACCTTGCTCAGCCCTCCACCTCGCCGGCCAACAGGGCTGCGGACTGCGTCGACTATGTAGGCCTCGGGCATGGTGTCTACTCCGTTGTTGCTCGGTTCTTTGAAGCTCGGACCCGGTATATCCGGGTTGCGGCTTCAAAGAACAGATGGATCGAACAGGCCTAGCGCTGCGCCGACCCTGCGGCGGTGCCAGGCGGCGTCGCCCCAGGCTCGGGCAAGCGCCTCAGCTCGCTTGAGGTACAGGTGCAGGTCGTACTCGACGGTGTAGCCGATGGCACCGTGGCACTGCATGGCCCGGCGAGCCGCCAGTCGGGCGGCGTCGGATGCCATCGCCTTGGCCATCGACACGTCGCGGGCCGCAATGGATGCGTCCGTGGACAGCGAGTGCGCCGCGCGGTAGACGGCCGGCGCGGCGAACGTCAGTTGCAAGGCGACGTCAGCCAGGTGGTGCTTGACCGCCTGGAAGCTGCCGATCGGCACGCCGAACTGCCGTCGTTCCTTGACGTGATCGACTGTCAGATCGAGCATGCGACGGCCGAGACCGACGAGTTGGGCGGCGGTGCCGAGTACGCCCCGGTCGAACAAGCTGTCGATCTCGGCGTCGTCGCGGAGGAGACACCGCTCCGATGCAGGATCGAACGTCAGACGAGCCAAAGCGCGTGATCCGTCAACGGAGTCGACGGGTGAACACGTGATGCCGTCGCGGCCGATCCCGTAGAGGCCGTCGTTGTAGCGCAACA
>JBBSGQ010000217.1:0-6471 GCA_038253965.1 Acidimicrobiales bacterium
GTCCCGACCGGGTTCCCCTGCAACAGCACTATGCGGCTGCGATGCGCGCTGTCGCAGCCCGATTCGCGTCGAGTCCCAACGTGATCGGCTATGAGGCGATGAACGAGCCGTGGCCGGGCACCACGTGGTTGCCGTGTCTGACCGGTTGTCCAGATCTCGAAGCGCAACTGCTCGCGCCGTTCTACGCGCGCATGACTGCTGCGGTTCGCGAGGTCGATCGTCGCCATCCCGTCTTCGTCGAGCCGTTCACCCTCTTCAACTTCGGAGCCGCGGACACCTCGTTGCCAGGGGGGCGCTCGGGGAACGTGCTGTCGACCCATGTGTACGCCGGCGCGCCCGCAGCGAACGCAGCGGCGATGGACCGCAGCGTCGCCGCAGCGGAGCGCGACTCGGTGGCGCTGCTCGTCACCGAGTGGGGAGCGACGAACGACCCGGCCACGCTCGATCAAACCGAGAGCCAGTTCGATGCTCGCCTGGTGCCATGGTTGTTCTGGTCCTACAACGGCCACGTCGTCACCGACAGCAAGCAGCCGCTCGTTTCCCCGAACCTCAACGTCACGACGCTTGACGCGCTGACCCGCCCGTACCCGAAAGTCGTGAACGGCACGCCGACGAGGCTCGACTTCGACGCGGCCACGGCCACCCTGGATCTGAAGTTCTCCACCCGGCTGCCCGACGGTCATCGCCCACGCCGTTGGCTGAAAACCGTGCTGAACATCCCGAAGCGCCGCTACCCGGACGGATATGCCGTTACAGCGGTGGGGGCTGACGTCACATCGCGGCGCTGCGCAACAGCGCTCACCTTGCGCAACCGTCCGGGTGCGAGGACCGTGTCAGTTCGGGTAAGTCGCTCACATTGTCGGCGAGCCAGGTAGATCAGAGGCCCGCGCTTGGCATCGCTATGGCAAGCGATGGGATGCCAGCACCCGCGATCTGTCCCGGGCCAGCACCCTTTTGACATCGCCGGCGAGACCGTACGTTTCCAACATGGCCACCACGAGAGTCGGCGGGACCGGTGTGGCGATGTGGGCGCGCCACGACCTGCGGCGGCGCTGGGTGTCGCTCGTCGTGCTCGGGCTCCTCGCTGGGATCAGTGCGTCCTTGGCCATGGCCGCGATCGCCGGTGCCCGGCGGGCCGACACCGCCTTTGACCGACTGTCGACCCGGACCCGGGCGGCCGACGCCGTCGTGTTCCCGAGCCAGACGACGCCTGGAGTCTTCGACTGGTCGAAGCTCAGGGCGCTGCCCTACGTGAAGGACGTCGCCCCGTGGGGTCTGGTGTTCGGCACCAACCCCACCGGATCAGAAGTCCCCGGGGACCTGCTCTTCATGCCCAGCGACCGGCAGTGGTTCAACACTGTCGATCGACCGCTCATGACTGCCGGCCGGTTCTGGAACCCGGGAGCGGTCGGGGAGGCGATGGTCGACGAGCTCGCGGCCTCACAGCTCAAGCTCGAGGTTGGAGACCGCTTTCCCTTTCAGGCGTTCAGGACCGGGCAGTTCGCGCAGGGCAAACCGAAGGGCACGGTGATCCGGGTCCGAGTGGTGGGCATCGTGCGGGAGACGAGCCAGTTCCTGTTCACCGGCGGTCTGGTCTTCCTCTCGCCCGGAACCGGCGAGCATTACGGCAAGGCCATCGAACGGATCGAGAACGCCCACGTGCGGCTGCGCGACTCGGTCCATGACGTACCGGCTCTGCGGCGCGACGCCGACCACCTCCTCGTCAAGGGGACGCCCATCCTCGATCTGCACTCGGTGCAACGCCGGGTCGGGACCGCGATCTCGGTGGAGCGGGTGGCCCAACTCCTCCTCGGCATCGCCGTTGCCGCCGCAGGCCTCGTGTTCGTCGGACAGGCACTCGCCCGCTCAGTAGCCCAGCTCGACGACGACGCGGCAGTGCTGCGGGCGATCGGCCTCACCCGCCGCCAGCGATCGCTTGCGGCGACGGCCCCGCATCTGCTCGCTATCGGCGTGGCCGTGCCGGTGGCATTGATCGGAGGCTGGATCCTCTCCGACCGGTTCCCGATCGGCTACGCCCGCACGGTCGACCCGACCGTCGGCTTCCACATCGACTGGGTGGTGGTTGGTCCCGGTCTCGCGCTCCTGGCGCTGCTCATGGCGGTCGGTGCCTACAGCGTCGCATGGCTCCACAGCGGTCGGCTCGACCGCGAGGAAGCGGTGCGACCGAACCGCCTCACCGCAGCGGTGCGTCACACCGTCCCGCTGTCCGTCGGGCTCGGGACCACCATGGCCTTCGAGTACGGTCGTGGTCGCCGCAAGGTGCCGGTCGGTCCCGCGCTGCTCGGTGCGGTCGCCGGCGTGCTGGGCATCGTCGGGACCTTCACCATCGACCATGGCCTGCGCGACGCCCTGGCCCATCCCGAGCGGGCCGGAGTGACGTGGGACGCATCGGTCGAGGCCGCTGGCAAGGACTACGGCCGGGGTGTTGACCAGGTGGCGCCGGCGTTCGCTCGCGACCTCTCGTCGCGTCCGGAGGTCGGCGCGGCAGCGATCCTCGGACGGGTGCCGCTGCCGGTGAACGGCGTCGGCATCCCTGTCTTCGATGTCAAACCTGTACGCGGTGATCTCTCCCTGGTGACGATCAAGGGCACCCGGCCCGAGCATGACGGCGAGATAGTGCTCGGTCCGGCGACGGCCCGGCAGCTCGGCGTCAGCATCGGCGACAAGGTCACGGTCGCAGGCCGCGAGACGGTGAAGCTTCGCGTGGTCGGCCTTGCGCTCTTCCCTCACAAGGTGCACTCGGGCTTCACCGAGGGCGCCTGGATCACCCACGCCCGAATGAGGACGGTCGCCCCGACCACGGACTTCGAGCACCAGACGGGGATGGAGCAGATCGCGGTCGCGCGATGGAAGGCCGGGGCCGACCATGACCGCAGCCTGGCGGCGATGAAGAAGGTGTTCAGCTCGACTGAACGGGGCGTGGCTGGCGCAGAGCTGCCTCCGGAGCTGCTCAACCTCAAGCGGGTGCGTACGGTGCCGCTCGTGTTGATGGGCTTCCTCGTCCTTCTGGCCATCTCTGCCCTCGGTCACGTCCTCGTCACGTCGATCCGGCGGCGGCGACATGACTTCGCGGTGCTTCGGTCCGTCGGTTTCACGCGAGGGATGACCGCAACCGTCGTCGGATCCCAGAGCACCTCGGTGGGACTGGTCGGGCTGATCCTCGGCGTACCGATGGGACTGGTCCTAGGTCGTCTCGCGTGGACTTGGGTGACGAACGCGGTGCCGCTGGTCTACGTGTCGCCGGTCGCGCTCGCCGCGCTCGTCGTGACCATCCCGGCCACGCTCTTGGTGGCAAACCTGATCGCAGCGCTTCCGGGCCGGCGAGCCGCCCGGCTCACCGCTGCCGAGGTTCTCCGAACCGAGTAGAGCCTCGCTCGGGCTGGTCATCGCTCAGCAGGCAGCGGCCAGCCTCGGCGCAGCAGGGACCAATTGTGCGCCGAGGAGCGGGACGACGAGCAAGGAAGGGGTGATCAGGACATCACATCCCCCCGCCCGCGCCGAGCCAAGCGAGCCTGAGCAGGCCGCAACACCCGGCACACCGGAGGTCGCTCCTGCCCCGAATGTGGCGCAGGTTCCCGAAGACGCGGAGCAACTGATCGACCGTCGTGCGCCTCAGATGCGACAGCGCCGGCGTCCGGGGAGGAGATCTGTTGCGACATGTCATGGCCGAGCAGCGACGCAGACGATCGAGGTCCCGAGCGGCAGGGACAGATGACGCATGATCGACCTCTCCAGGTGGGCGAGAACGAGCGCCAGACGATCGCCGACGGCTCCCATCGGCGGCAGTTCAGCCCCGTCTGGTTGCACCCATGACGAGATCCGCCCGGCCACGGCTGCAGGGATCAGCCAGCTGAACATGTGACTGGCCCACAGGACCTCGAAACCGTGATCCGCAAGATGTCGACGGAGCGCGCGCCGTCGGCGCAGAAGCGACGCAGGGGGAGTCACCCGCGGACCAGCGGTGACTGTGACGATCAACCTGCCGTCCGGGCCGATGACCCGGGCGGCTTCGGCCAGAACCGGACCGTCACGTCCGCCTTCGAGGACCTCGAGCAAGCAGACAACTCGAGCCGCTCCGGTGGCCACGGGTATCCGAGCACGGTCACCGACAACTGTCTGGACCGCCGTCAATGCCCTCGACGTCGAGCAGGTCGAGGAGGAACCGATGGCCACTGTGCGTTCGAGCGGCCAACCGACCCGTCCGGCGACGGGAGTCGACCGGTTGCCGATCATCACGAGCCACCCTTCCGACGTGGCGAGCGGCCGCAGGATCGACGAGAGGTAGGCCGCCGTGCTGCGGATCCACCACTGTGTGGAGTCCGAACGTCGGTCGCCGGGCTGCACTCGTCCGATGCTGCGCCGGATGCGGGGGATGGCGGCGACCATGGCGGCACCGTCTCGGGCCATCCGCAGGCGCGAACCATCGTCATGACGCCACTCGATCGCCAGTTCCTGCACACCGATCCCGAGACGGAGGGCGACTGCGATCACCTCCACGTCCCACGCGAAGCCCTCCTCGTGGCAGGCCGGCAGGATGCGGCGCCACACCTCGGACGAGGCAGCCTTGGCTCCGCACTGCGTGTCCAGGACCCCTGGCGTCAGAACCAGTTGAACGACGCGGTTGTAGGTCCGTCCGAGGAACTCCCGGCTCGCGCTCTCCCGGCGCACGAGCCGCGAGCCGCTCAGATCCCGTGACCCCACGGCGATGATCGGCGCCCGCCGAGCGGCACCGATGATCTCGACGAGGCTCGGGATAGGCGTTGAGAGATCGAGATCACAGAACGCGCCGACCGCGCCCTGAGCCACCTCGAGACCAGCATGCACCGCCGCGCCCTTCCCTCGATGCGGTCTTCGCATCAGCCGCGCACGGTTGTTTCCGTAGGCGGCGAGGGTCTTCTCGACGAGATCCGGGGTGCCGTCACGGCTGCCATCGTCCACGAACAACAACTCGCTGCCGCTCGGCTGAGCGGCGATGAAGCTCAGGAGCTGCTCGATATGGACTCGGAACCGGTCGGACTCATCGAACAGCGGGACGACGAGGGTCAAGCTGTCGTTGGCGGCCTCCCGAGCACGCCCGCTCACGAGGGAACATACCGTCGCACGCGGAGGTGGGGTCGACCTTCCCGCGCTTGACGGTGCGAGACCATTGGGACAGAAAGTACACGGCCTGTCAGAGGCCTTCGCGCACAGTTGACGACAGCGCCGGGCGCACCTGGGCACTGTTCGCCTGCGTTCCGGTCGCTGAAGGAGCGGTGCCCGTGTGGTGTCCTGAGGTTCGGCGACGCCGATCAGTCGTAGGTGGCGATCGCGTGCGCCGCTGACGCGACGTAGGCCCCGCTGAACTTGATCGCGTGGATCACGAGAGGAGCGATCTGATGCAACGCCACGCGCTCCGGCCATCCCGCCGCCAAGGGTGAGGCTTCGTCGTAACTGGCGAACGTGGCTCGACCGAAGCCGCCGAACAGGCGCATCATCGCAAGGTCGAACTCGCGATGACCTCCGTGGCTCGCGGGATCGATGAGCCAGCTCGTGCCGGTTCCGTCGACCAGGTGGTTGCCGGCCCACAGGTCGCCGTGGAGCCGGGCCGGCGCTTCGGGGGGGCCGGCCACCTCCTCGAGCCGTGCGGCGAGTCGTTCGAGCCCGGTGAGGGCGGCGTCGGGGAGAGCGTCGGCGTCGCAGGCCAGGCGAGCCAGTGGAAGGAGGCGTTGCGTCGCGTAGAACTCCGCCCATGTGGCGCAGGGATCGTTGGGCAGGCCCCGGCTGCCGGTGGTGCGGTGATCCTCCCGCCCGAAACACGGCGCGCCGCAGGCGTGCAGAGCGGCGAGGGCTCGGCCGAGGTCATCCTCGGTGGTCAGTGCCGCATGACCCTCGTCGATCCATTCCAGGACGAGATGGTTGGGCAGGCCATGAGCTCGATCGCCATCGTTCACGAGCAACACCTCGGGTACGGCGATGACGCGCGGTTCCCGCAACCAACGGAGCCCGAGCGCCTCGGTGGTGAAGAAGCCGGGGGGCGCGGCGCGGTGGGTCTTGGCGAAGACCCGTCGGCCATCAGCCAGTTGCACCCGGTAGGCCTCGGCCACGTCGCCTCCGTGCACCCGAGAGGCGGCGCTGACAGAGGCGCCGAGCCCGGCTTCGAGCGCTCGCACGAGGCCTGCGTCCATCGAGCGAGTGTTGCAGGCCCGGGCCTGTCAACCGCCCGCTACGTTGCTCCCATGGCCGCCTCCACGGATGCTGTCGACCTCGAGGTGGCCGGCCGAACGATCAGCATCACCAGCCCGGACAAGGTGATGCTGCCGCAACGGGGCGAGACGAAGCTCGACATCGCCCGGTACTACCTGGCGGTCGGTGATCCGCTCATGGGCACCGTGCGCGACCGCCCGACGCTCCTGCAGCGGTTCCCCAACGGCGTGACGAACAAGTCGTTCTTCCAGAAGCGCATCCCCGACA
>JBBSGQ010000218.1:0-6468 GCA_038253965.1 Acidimicrobiales bacterium
AAGCGGGCGCCGACGGCATCGGCGGCGGCCCGCAGGTCGTCGGTGTCGCGGTCGTCGACCAGGGTCACGTCGTTTCCGGCGGCGACCAGTGACGCACCGGCCGACCGTCCGCTGACCCCCAGCCCGACCACGAGCACGCGCTGCGTCACAGTCCCCCGGCCTTGTGGAGGGAGATGAAGTCGGCGAAGAACACGCCGATCGACAAGGCGGTGGTCAGCCCGGCCAGGATCCAGAACCGGATGATGACGGTCGTCTCCGGCCAGCCGAGCAGCTCGAAGTGGTGGTGGATCGGCGCCATGCGGAAGACCCGTCGGTGGAAGATCCGGAAGCTGGCCACCTGGATGACGACCGACAGCGTCACGAGCACGAACAGCCCCCCGATGGCCGGCAGGAGCAGGTCGACCTTCTGGATGAGCGCCAAGGCGGCCAGGCCACCGCCGATGGCCAGCGAGCCCGTGTCGCCCATGATGATGCGAGCAGGAGGAGCGTTCCACCACAGGAAGCCGGCGATCGCCCCGAGCATGGCGGCCGCCACGACTGCAAGGTCGAGCGCGTGGTCGACCTGGTAGAGGTCGAAGTTGCGGAACGCCCAGAACCCCATGATCGTGAACGCGATGAACGCGAACAACGACGAACCGGCAGCAAGACCGTCGAGACCGTCGGCCAAGTTCACTCCGTTGCTCGACGCCATGATGAGGAACACCGCCCACAGCACCCAGACCAACGGGCTGAAGTGGAAGTGCAACGCGTTGGCTCGGGTGAACGAGTTGCAACGGGTGAACGACAGCTCGGTGGACACGCCTGTGTAGCGGACCACTGCGGTTCCGAACACGATTGCGACGATCAGCAGACCGAGCACCTTGGTTCGCTTGTTGAGCCCGAGGTTGCGCTCGCGGGTCACCTTGATCCAGTCATCCAGCAACCCGACGATCCCGGCACCGACGATGAGCAGCATCACGAAGATCCCTGAGCGGGTGAAGATCACCCGGCTGCGGACGTGAGCCACCAGGTAGCCGACGAACGCACCGACCACGATTGCCAGCCCGCCCATCGTCGGGATGCCGGCTTTTGTGATGTGGCCTTCGGGGCCGTCTTCCCGGATCGGCTGGCCTATGTTGTTGCGTCGCAACAGCTCGATGAGATAGCGGGTGCCGACGAGTGACACGGCGAGCGCCACTCCTCCGGCCATCAGCAGTGCGATCATCCGGCGAGGTCGGACAAGAGGTCGCGAGCCACGAGGCGGTCATCGAACTGTATGACCTGATCTCCGATGATCTGGGTGCGCTCGTGACCCTTGCCGGCGATCACCACCGCGTCACCGGTACGGGCGAGCGACAGGGCGGTGGCGATCGCCGCTCGGCGGTCCGGTTCGACGATCGCCGGTGCGCGACCGCGGATGGTAGCGGCGCCTTGCTGCACAGCAGAGATGATCGCATCTGGATCCTCGCCCCTGGGATTGTCAGAGGTGAGAACAACGACATCCGCCCGGGAGGCTGCTACTGCTCCCATCGCCGGACGCTTGGTGCTGTCGCGGTCTCCACCTGCCCCGAAGACCACCAGCACCCGTCCCTCGACCAACTCGTGCGCAGCAGTGAGAAGTTGGTCGAGCCCATCCGGGGTGTGGGCATAGTCGACCACCACGAGGAACGGCTGGCCCTCGTCGATGAGCTCGAACCGCCCGTCGACGGGTTCTGCGGAGCTGAGGCCCTCCGCCACCACTGCAGGATCGATCCCGAGCGCAACAGCCGCTGTCGCCGCGGCGAGGGCGTTCGACACGTTGAACCGTCCGGCCAGTCGGAGTCGAACCGGATGACCCCGCCACGTGAACGAGCTGCCCTGAGCCATGAGATCCAGCTCCGCTGCGTGATCGAGCGAGTAGCCGACTGTGGCGATGTCCGGAGCGTCGCGCAGGAGCCGCCCGTGGGCGTCGTCGAGGTTGACAACTGCGCGTTCGGCGAGCTGAGGTCGGAACAGCCGCGCCTTGGCGTTGAAGTAGGCGGCCATGTCGCCGTGGTAGTCGAGATGATCGGTGCTCAGGTTCGTGAAGACGGCAACTGCGAAGCGGGTGCCATCGACCCGGTGCAGGTCGAGGGCGTGCGAGGAGACCTCCATGGCCACCGCCTGGCGGCGGTCGGCCAGCATCTCGGCGAGCGTCGTCTGCAGTTCGGGTGCCTCGGGTGTCGTCCGCACGCCGGTCAGTGTCCCGATGAGGCCGCACGGTCGATCGGCGTGGTCGAAAACGGCCTTGAGCAGATGGGTGGTGGTGGTCTTGCCGTTGGTTCCGGTCACACCGATGACGGCCAGCCGATCCGAAGGGTGTCCGTGGAGGGCTGCGGCAAGTGGGCCCATCGCCGCCCGCGCCGAGGCGACGCGAAGCTCGACGACACCAAGATCGAGAGATCGCTCGCACAACAAGGCCACCGCACCGGCGGCGACCGCAGCTTCGGCATGGTCGTGTCCGTCCTCGTGCAGCCCGCGGAGGCAGCAGAACAGCGACCCGGGGGTGACCGCACGAGAATCAAAGGCGATCGACGCGATGTCGACGTTGTGGGCCTGGCCGTGGACCGTCAGGCCCGGAAGGTTTGCAGCACGGTTCGAGCTACTCAGGAGTGCAACGAGCTCCACGACGTCAGGGCGAGGTCGGCGATGTGCTGGTCGTCGACCTCGGCTGGCTGGTCGACGTCGGACCTGTCGGACCTGTCGTAGGCGGCTGCGTGGAAGGGATCGGCGGAGCCGAGGTCGCGGGCGCGGTCGGTGACGTTGAAGCCGTGGGAACCGTGCTCGACGGCGCGACGGTCGTGGTCGCGGCGTTCGGCGCGACCACGGGGGTCCTGGGGCCGGTCCCACCGACCACGTCGTTGCTCGGCGCCGGCCGCGCGTCGGCGCTGACCGGAGGTACCCCGGGCACCATCGAGTCGAGGATCGACGGCGGAGGTATGTGGAACTGCCGGAGGGAGTAGCTGGCCAAGCGGGAGAACAGCGGCGCGGAGACGTCGCTAGCGAAGATCGACGTCGTCGGCTCGTCGATGACCACGATGATCGACAGATCGGGCTTGTCGGCCGGCACGAAGCCGGCGAACGTCGAGACGTAGTGGTAGTTGCCCTGGGCATCGCGGTAGCCGTCGGGGTTGCCCTTGACGTTCTGAGGCTTGCGCGCAGTACCCGTCTTCCCGGCCACCGGGTAGCCGGGGACTGCCGCTTCCTGCCCGGTTCCACTCTTGACCACCTCGGCCATCATGGCGCGCATCTCTCGTGCGACGGTCGGCGACACCACTTGGTGCGAGGACGACGGTGCGGTCCCTTGACGACCCTTGCCCCGGTTCAGCGCGCCGACGAGCTTCGGGGCGACATAGCGGCCGTCGTTGGCGATCACGTTGTACGCCGCCAGCATCTGCATAGCGGTCACCGCCACACCCTGCCCGATCGGTATGGAGCCCATCGATGTGCCGGACCAGTCGTTGAGAGCCAACATGTCCCCGGGCGTCTCGTGGGGGAAGTCGAGGGCGGTCTTGGCGCCGAAGCCGAACTTGCGGAGGTACGCGTCCATGCGCCGAGGCCCAAGCCTCTGAGCCAACTCGATGGTGCCGATGTTCGACGACGTGGCCAGGATGTCGGTCACGCTCCACTGGGCCGTCGGGTGCGGGTCGTGGTCGGTGAAGTCGTGGGTCGATACCCGGAGATGATCCGGGACGGTCAGGACGTCGTCTGGCTTGGCAAGGCCCTCCTGCAGCGTTCCCGCCATGGTGATCACCTTGTTCACCGATCCCGGCTCGAACTGTGCTGTCAACGCCACGTTGTTGGACGTCGGCGCGGCGTCCTTGCCGCCCCTGGCGGTCGCCACGTTGGCCATCGCCAGGATCTCGCCGGTGCTCGGCCGGGTGATGATCGCCGTCCCGCCCTTGGCCTTCGCCGCCAAGACCTGCTGGCCGAGCTCACGCTCTGTCTCGTATTGAAGCGCCTGATCGATGGTGAGGTACACCGTCGCCCCTGGCTGGGCATCCTTCTCCACTCGATGGCCACCGGCGATGGTGCCACCGCCGTGGGCCTTCTCGAACACGAGCTCGCCCGGCCGGCCGGTCAGCAGGTCGTTGTAGCGCTTCTCGAGCCCGCTGCTTCCCCGGATGCCGTCCACCTCCACGCGGCCGAGGAGTGACCGGGCCAGATCCCCGTTGGGTGCGTAGCGCTTGAACTCGTCGTAGGTGGCGATACCGGCCAGGCCGAGCTTCATGACACGGTCCGCGACCCTGTCCGGCACGGTGTGGGCCAGCACCGAGAAGCGCCCCTTGACTCTGAGTCGACGGCCGATCAGCGACGAGTCGAGGTGCAGGACGGGGGCGAGCTCACGGGCAGTCCGAGCCGGATCAGTGACGAGGGTGGGATCGGCGAACACTGATCGCTGCGGGATGGAGATCGCCAGGGATCTTCCGTTGCGGTCGAGCAGCGAGCCACGAGCAGCCGGCAGCTGACGGGTGCGTAGTCGCTGCCGATCCCCATAGGCCACGTAGCGGCTGGCATGGAGGACCTGCAGATCGACCAGTCGCACGACGACCAGTCCGAAGGCTGCGGCCAGCACGACGAAGAAGGCGAGGAGCCGGTGGCCGGTACGGCGGCGGACGAGGCGACCGTCGAGCACACGAGGCTTGGGGAGGCTGGGCGGTCGGGTCGGACGGCGGACCGAGACCTGAATGGGCCGACGGCTCCGGTCCCGCTGACTGCGTGTCGCCGACCGGCTGACCGCACGCGATGTCGAACGCTGCCTTGGCGGCTTCGATGCCGTCTTCGCGTCTGCTACGGGTCGGTTCCTCGCGCCGGCTTGTCGTCGCGCCAACGCCGCTCGACGAGCCCCTCGGGCACCCCGACCAGTCTTCGGCGCGGGGGGACGCCGGTGCCGGGTCGGAGCAGTCACCGAGTCCGGCCAGGACGAGCGGTACGACCAGCCGGCGCTGGGCCGCCTCGTCCACCGGCCAGCTCGTTGCCTGTGCTTCCTGACGGCCGTGCCTGGCCGGCCGCCGGGGCAGCCGGAGCCGAGGCTGGCGGAGTGGCCGCCAGCCAAGTCGTGTGGTCGGGCAGGACCATGCCGCGACGCTTGGCCGTGGCAACGACGCGCCCCGGCGAGGAGAGCTCGGCAACCCGCAACCGGGCGCGGCTCAGCAGCTGTTGGCGCTGTTCGACCCGTGTATCCAGGCGGTCGAGCCGCTGCTGGCCCGCGACCAGCACGCTGTGGAACACCGCTGAGGCCAAGAGCGCCGAGAACATGACCACCAGTGCGAGGCTGCACGCAAGCTGGCGTGAACGCGCACGGGCCTTCCCTGTCTGCACGATGCGCAGGTCGGTCCGGCTCGGCGTCGAGCGGCCAGAGGTCCGCTGGGGAGCTCGTGCTGTGCTCGTGGCTCGATCACTCATCGCAGGATCTCTCCGGGAGGGCTGGCATCAATTTCTCGATGGCCCGTAACCGGGCGCTTCCGGCACGGGGGTTGGCCTCGATCTCGTCGGGCGACGGAACCGAGCCGCCCCGTTTGAGCAGACGGGCCTCAGGGCGTGCACCACAGACGCACGGGAGGTTCGGTGGGCAGGTGCAACCTCCGTCGTCGGCGCGGCGGAAGCGCTCCTTCACCAGGCGGTCTTCACCCGAGTGATAGGAGATGGCGACGCAGCGACCGCCGGGAGCCAGCACCGAGATGGCTGCGTCAAGGGCGACGGGAAGCATCTCCAGCTCGGCGTTGACCTCTATCCGCAACGCTTGGAACGTGCGCTTCGCCGGGTGACCGCCTCTGCGCCGGGCCGGCGCAGGGACCGCACCGGCGACGACACCGGCGAGCTCAGCGGTCGTAGCGATCGGCCGAGCGCGGACGATGGCCTGCGCGATGCGCGCTGCGAACCGCTCGTCAGCATGTCGGTGCAGGATCCGGGTCAGGTCGGCGGCGTTCCAGGAGTTGACGACATCCGCCGCCGACAGGTCGCTGGTCGGGTCCATGCGCATGTCGAGCGGTGCGTCGAGTCGGTAGCTGAACCCCCGCTCTGGTCGGTCGAACTGAGCGGACGAGACGCCGAGGTCGAACAGCACCCCGACGATCGGTTGGACCCGGACACCCGCTGAGGCGATGACATCGGCCAGCTGGTCGAATCGGGCGTGCACCGTCTCGGCCCGCTCGCCGAAGGTTGCGAGTCGCAGCTGTGCGGCGGCCAGCGCATCGCGGTCTCGGTCGATGCCCAGCACGTGCAGATCAGCTCTCGCTTCGAGCAGTGCTGCTGCGTGACCGCCGCCGCCGACAGTGGCGTCGACGACTGTGCCAGGAGGCACCGGCCGAAACAGCTCGACGACCGAGGCGAGCATCACCGGAACGTGTCCGAAGCTGCCGGCAGTCAAGATGTCCCTCGCCCGATCGTGGCCGCGGCGGAGTAAGGAACGGCCACGACCGGGTCGAGGAGAACGTGCACACCGCTGCGCAGAACGGTCAGTGATCTGAT
>JBBSGQ010000219.1:0-6461 GCA_038253965.1 Acidimicrobiales bacterium
GCGCGACGACCGTGGCCGCAAGCAGTACCGGTACCACCCACGATGGCGGGAGGTGCGCGATGGGGACAAGTTCGACAACCTCGCGGCGTTCGGCCGGTCACTTCCCGAGTTGCGTCGGGTCGTCGATGCCGATCTCAAACGCCGAGGTATGCCCCGCGAGAAGGTGCTCGGTCTCGTCGTCAAGCTGCTCGACGACACACTGATCCGGGTCGGCAACGAGGCCTACGCCGCGGACAACGAATCCTTCGGGCTCACCACGCTGAAGCGTCGCCACGTCGAGGTGGACGGCCCGACGATGGTGTTCGACTTCGTCGGCAAGAGCGGGGCCGAACACGAGATCTTCCTGAAGGATCAGAAGCTCGCTCGCATCGTGCACCAGTGCCACGAGCTCGGTGGCCAGGACCTGTTCACCTACCAGGACGCCGGCGACCTGGTCGACGTCACATCGAGCGATGTCAACGCCTACCTGCGCGAGCTGGCCGGATCTGCGGTGACGGCGAAGGACTTCCGCACGTGGGGCGGGACCGCTGTCGCAGCTGCAGCCCTGGCCCTGAGCAAACCGCCGCAGTCCGAGACCCAGGCCGAGAGGTCAGTTCTCGGTGCGTATGACGTGGCCGCAGAGGTCCTGGGCAACACCCGAGCCGTCTGCCGCGCCTGTTACGTCCACCCGCAGATCCCCGAGGCCTATCGCAGCGGAGACCTGCACGACGCGTGGGGTCGCTCAAGAGACACGCCGACGATGGACAGGAAAGAGCGGACAGTGCTGCGGCTCCTCTCTGGGTAGAGCGGTGGCAGTCTCTCGATCCGATGGGGTAGATCTTGACGATGAGCAACCACGAAGACGACGACGCGCAGGCTGAGACCGAGGAGCAGGCTGGTCGTGAGCCTGTCGACGATACGACATCGCGCGAAGCGCTGGAGACCCAGCTGATGGACGACGACGACTCCGAGGCCGGCGAGGACATCGGCGAGCACATCGAGTAGGCGCCTGCGCTCACGTCCTCAACGCGATGCGCTCGGTGGTCTCAGCTGTCGGGGCCGTTGAGGTGCGCTCCAACCGTCACTGCGAAAGCGTCAGACCGCCGGGCCATGAGCGCGATGGCCATCCCGCAGAGCCAGACGTCAGCTACGCCGAGGCCCGCACGTTGGAACAACCCGTGGGCCGGGCCGATCAGGCTCGCTGCGAGGAGTGCAGCCGACACCGAACCCGTGACCACAGAGACGCGAGCGAGCGACGTCCTTCCCATGCGAGCCAGGGATCGTGCCGCAATACACGGTGTCGCAGCCAACGTGGCGTACCCGAGCACTGCGCTCGTACCATGGAGCGTGTCGAACCCGGCATCGAGCGGGACTGCGGCGGTGGCCAAGGTGCAGACACCCGAGGCGGAGGCCGCCACCCAGGCTGGACCACCGAGCGCGGCCCGCAACGCGACGGCGAACACCGGCACGCCCACGCCGAAGAGCACGAACCCGGCTGTCATCACGAGTCGTGTCGACGCGTGCACGGCGGCCAACCGGCTGATCGCGTCATCGACCGGCGAGTACACCGCTCGCCGAGACCCGGCCAAGACCCAGGCTCCGATGAAACCGATCGGTCCGATCACGCCTCCGACGGCGAGTCGCCGGCGCATCTGTGTCGCTCGAGAGCGGTTGGCGTCAGGAACAGGAGCAGCGCTGTCGAGCGTCAATCGATCGGGCTGACCGTCACGGAAACAGCTCCTGTTGCGCCGGATCGGATGGTGGCTGACGTTCCGGGGCAGGTTCGTCCACCCGCGGAGGACGCCGGAAGTGCTTCCCCAGCGTCTCCTCCTGGCCCTGGTAGCTCGAGCCGATCTGGTGCCCGTAGAGCTTTTCGGGGATGGCCAGCATGTGCTCGAACGTCAGCTTGCAGACGCGCTGGCGGTTCTCGATCATGAACGGAACGTCGTGGGCGCGCACTTCGAGCGCCGCCCGAGAACCCTGCAGACCGCCCGGCGGCTCGTATCCGAACCCCGGGTCGAAAAAGCCGGCGTAGTGGGTTCGCAACTCGCCGCTCGTGGGGTCATATGCCGTCATCTCAGCGGCCAGTGCCGGCGGTATGACCACACTCTCGTCGGAAAGGAGCAGGTAGAACCGGCCAGGGGCGAGGACTATCCGGTCGCCGGGCTCGCGGTAGACGGGTTCCCAGAACTCGTTGGCTCGGTAAGCGCCGACCTGATCCATCTCCAGCAGTCGGGCGTGCTCCCGAGCCCGGTAGCCGACCCGACCGTCGAGGTCACCCCGAAGATCGAGGCTGAGGAACAGGCCTCCGGCGGTGGCGAGCTCACTGTCGCGCAACGGCCTTCCGCGTCGGAACAGGATCGGCTGCTCGGCGTGCAGGCTTCGCAGGTCGTCGTCATCCAGAGCGGCCTTACCCATCAACAACCGGAGTTGGTTGAGCGCCAACCCCTGTTTGACCCGGACGGTGAACGAGAGAGGTACGACCTCGAGGTACAAACGTCCGCGGTATCCGGCTGCGATCTCGTCGAAGCGGTAGCTCTCGTCGGTGATCACCCGGGTGAAGACATCGAGCCGGCCAGTGGAGCTCTTCGGGTTCGTTCGGGCCCGGACGGCCGCTGGCAGCGAAAGTTCCTCGATCAGCGGGATGAGGTACGGACGGTTGGTCTCGAGCACTGCGCCGTCATCGCGGAGATCGAGCTCGTCGACTATGTAGTCCTTCACCTTGGCCTCGACCGTCTCCCGATCGGGAAGGAAACTGCAGCGGATTCGATACGCCACCTCCCCGAGACGCAGATCGAGGCTCGCCGGCTGCACGCTCGACTCGGGGATGCGGTACTCGCCGCCGCCCACGTATCCCTCAGCGATGGCTTGGCGTAGCAACTGACTGGGAAACACCCCGTTGGCTTCCGGCGCTAGAGCGAGTCCGTCCGCCACGTTGCTCCCGTCGGCCATTGCTGGAGCGTACCTTTCGGTCTCTATGCGGCCGGCTGCTCCGGGCGCCGCTCGTGAGGTGCGATCCTGGGTCGAATGGCAGACCGGTCCGATAGCGCGTCTCCCCCTTCGGTCGTGTTCCTCTGCACGGGCAACGCCGCGCGGTCAGTGATCGCCGGCGCAGCCTTGGCCCAACACCTTCCGTCGGCGGTCATCGCTACCGCCGGGACGTTCGTCGTCGAAGGCCAACCGATCAGCGTCCGCACGCGCGCCGCACTGGCATCGGTCGGGCTTTCCGCACCGGCCCATCGCAGCCGTCAAGCGGTCGACCACGAGCTTCGTCAGGCAGATCTCGTCGTCGGCCTCGCGCCGGAGCATGTCGCATGGATCCGCCGCGAGCTTCCGCGCCTGGCTGATCGAACTGCGACGTTGCGCCGCGTCTGTCGGGACCTGCACCCCGGCCCGGTCCCGCTTCCCGCACGGGTGGCTGCGCTCGGATTGGATCAGATCGAGCTCGAGGACTGGGAAGAGGTCGTCGACCCGGGTGGCGGGGACACCCCTGAGTTCGAGCGGTGCGCGCGCGAGATCGTCGAGCTCATGCCCGTGCTAGCCGCAGCGCTCAGCGCTACCCGTTGACACCCCAGGTCGGCGCGCCCGCGCCACTCTGAGCGGCATCACCGCGCCGGGCTTCGCGCGCGGCGACGGTCGCGCTCGGCCGGCACCTTGGGTCGGCGCGACGTCAGGCGGAACGACGGCGGGCCTTGGACGACTTGTTGGCCGGGGCTTTCGTGGCACGAGCCTTCGAGGACCGGGCGCTCTTCGTCGCCTTCGCTGCCTTGGCCGTCCGCGACGTCGTCGGCTTGGCCGTCGCAAGGCCGGTGGCCTCGCGCAGCAGCCGCATCTCGGCGACGATGAGGTCGGCCAGGTCATCGAGATCGGGCACCAACTCTCTGGCACCCACGAGCCCGAAGTCGAGCGTGTCCCGGTAGCTCTGCACGGTGATGTTGAGGCCCTGGCCCTCCACGATCGTCGACACCGGGTAGTAGTGCAGGAGCGTCGCTCCCGCGAGGTAGAGCGCCTCCCGCGGGCCGGGCACGTTGGAGATGACCAGGTTCACCGGCGAGTTGAGCCGGTCGGCGACCCGCAACCTGGTGGCCACGCGTGCGGCCCGAGCGGCGAGCGCCGGAGGTGAGAACTGGGCGTAGTCGGTGAGGATGTCGGCGGGCAGCAACGTGAACCGCTCCTTCGCCAGTTCCATCGCTTCGTGAACCCTCCTGACCCGCCGGAGCGGGTCGGCCTCATCGGTCGGGATGGGGGTGAAGATCGACGAGACGCGGTTGCTCCACTTGTCCTCCTCGTCACCCGTGCGGATCGAGACCGGCACCATCGCCACCAGGGGACGGTCCGGCAGAGCGTCATGACCGATGAGGTATTGGCGGAGGGCACCCGCGCACATCGCCATGACGACGTCGTTCAGCGTTGCGCCTGCCGCCGCCTTGATCGCCTTGCCCTCGCTGAGCGATACCGACCGTAGAGACAACCGCCGGTGAGCCGTGATCGATCGGTTGAACGGCGTCGGCGGGGCCGCGCTACGCGGCGGGGTGGAGGGTGCATCCTGCTCGATCGCCTGAGCGCTGGACCGGCGGGGCGGTAGGGGGCTGGGCATGCTGCGAGCTAGCTCGGCGAGACCGGTGAGGCCCTGGTTGCGGGTCAGTTGACCGAGCGCCCGGAGGCTGCGCACCTGGAGCCGGATGAGCTTGCGAGGCTTGCGTAGAACATCGGTGAAGGCCCGGCCGAGCACCTCTGCGGGGCTGGGCACCCGTTCAGGCAGCCGGGCATCGGGCACGGGCGCGGCATGAGCGGCATCGGCGTTCGCGTCGGCGTCGAACATGATGGTTGTCAGCTCGGCACCGGCGGCGCCGTCAATCGCCGAGTGGTGCAGCTTGGTGAGCACTGCGAACCGGTTGTCCGTCAGACCCTCGATCACATAGGCCTCCCACAGCGGGTGCGATCGATCCAACGGACGCCCGACGATGCGGGCGACCAGCTCGCAGAGCTGCTCCTCGTCACCGGGTGGCGGAACTGCAGTCTCACGGAGGTGGTAGTCGAGATCGAAGTCGGGGTCCTCGATCCAGTACGGGTGATCGAGCTGCAGCGGCACCTCGACGACGCGGCGCCGCAGGGGCTCCAGCAGCGGCAGTCGCGACTCGAGCTGAGTCCGGAAAGCCTCGTAAGGCGACCAGTCGGCGATGTCGGGCCGCTCGAAGATCGACAGTCCGCTCACGTGTCCGAACGATGTGGCTGTTTCCATGTAGAGGAAGCTGGCGTCGACTCCGCTGAGCTGCTTCATGGTGTTCTCTTTCCTAGGTCGGACTGGACCGGCGTCCCGGTCACGAACTCGTGCACCAGCTCGGGCCAGTGCGCGACATCGGCGGCGGTGTGTGCCTCGTGCAGCGTCGCAGATGGCAACGTGTCGGCCAGCCGCAGCGCCGTCGAGATCGGGTGGGTGGGGTCTCCGTGCCATCCGAGGATGAGCGCAGGGATGTGCAGTCCTGCGAGTCTGCTCCTCGGCGGGAGATCGGACCGACTGGCCCCGCGCATCGCCGCAACGACCGCCCGGCGGTCGGTCCGAACCAGGTGGCGCAGCGACACCTCACGCGTCTTCGCGAGTCGGCGGGGAACAGGCTGGATGCGCAGGAAGCCGACGAACGCCCCCATCCCGGCCGTTGCGATCATCGTCGCTCCTGCGCGATACAGGCGACGCTGGCTGGCCCGCGTGGACCATGCAGTCGGTGGGATGACGAGGACGAGCTTGTCCACGCGGTCGGGGGCGGCAAGTGCCGCGTAGAGCGATGTCGCGCAGCCCATCGATGCACCCCCGAGGACCACACGGTCAGCTCCGAGCCCGTTAGCCACACCGAGCATGTCGCTGGCCAGCGCCGGCCAACGCAACGCCTCCGGGTCGAGGGTGATCTCTGAGTCCCCATGGCTCCGGGCGTCATAGCGGACCAGACGCATCTCCTCGGCTGTGGAGGCCCAGTCGAACGTACCGATCTCGTCCTCCTGCGCCATGCTCGCCAGCAAGCCGTGTCCCCACAGGAAGACCGGACCCCTCCCCCTGTCGCGAACGGAGAGGTCGACATCACCGACCTTCACTCCGCGGGGACCTTGTGCTCGCCGAGCACGGAGTTCCGGAGGTCACGCTTCATGACCTTGCCGGCCGGATTGCGGGGCAGCGCTTCGGGGCTGAACCAGATGTGGGTGGGGACCTTGAACCCGGCCAGTCGCTCGCGCACGTGAGCACGAAGCTCGTCCGCCGTGGCCGTCTCGCCCGGCTTCAGGACGACGACTCCGCCGACCTCCTCCCCGAGCACCTGGTGTGGCACGCCGATGACCGCGCAGTCGGTCACTGAAGGATGTTCGAAGAGAGCACCTTCGACCTCCGCGCAGTACACGTTCTCGCCGCCGCGGATGACCATGTCCTTCACCCGATCGACGATGTACACGAAGCCTTCCTCGTCGATCCGCGCTATGTCGCCGGTGCGGAGCCA
>JBBSGQ010000220.1:0-6420 GCA_038253965.1 Acidimicrobiales bacterium
ACACGCTGACCGTGCTCGACGCCGTCCGCTCCGATGTGCATGTCCCTCTGCCCTCGGGCTGGTCAGTCGATCTCGGCAGCCGACACGATGTCACGACTGTGGATTCGCCAGACGTCGCTGCCCTGCTCGAGCAGCATGGGTTGCGGGTCACGACGATGGGCCGCGGCACCGACGAAGAGCCAGCCTTCTTCGCGGCGTGCGGCGCCGCAGGGGTCCTCGCGGGTCGGCTCGCTCACCGCCTGCCCGAGCCGACCTCCTAGCATCACACCGTGGCCGTATCCAAGGTCGAGCGGCTGCTCACCCTCATGGCGGTCCTCCTCGAAGCGCCCCGACCGCTGACCGCCTCAGAGGTCCGAGGCCGGGTGCCGGGCTATCCGGACGTCCTCAGCAGCTTCCATCGAGCCTTCGAACGCGACAAGGACGACCTGCGTGACATGGGAGTGCCGCTGCGCATGGAACCGGTACCGCAGACCGACCCACCGATCGAGGGGTACCGGATCCGCAAGCAGGACTATTACCTGCGGGATCCGGGGCTGGAGCCGGCAGAGCTGGAAGCCCTGAACCTCGCCGCGTCGACTGTGCACCTCGAGGGCGGACCCGGCATGGAGGCACTGTGGAAGCTCGGGGGAGCTGTGGAAGGCAGTGTGAGCGGCGTAGGGAACGGTGCGCAGCCGGGCGTGAGCTCGCTGCCGGCCGATGCGGACCTCGTGGCTGCGTTCAGCGGCGTGATGGAGCGCCGGGTGCTGCATTTCACCTACCGCGAGGTGAAGCGACAAGTGAACCCCTACCGGCTCGACTTCGTTCGGGGCCGCTGGTACCTGAACGGCTTCGACCAGGTACGGGGTGAAGAACGCTGGTACCGCTTGAGTCGCGTCGATGGTCCGATCGTCGCCGGTGGCAGGTCGAACGCCTTCGTCCGACCCGAGGAAGCTGTCGCCGGTCTGCAGCTCGACCCCTGGCTGCTGGGCGAGGGTCAACCACTGCGGGCACGAGTGCTGTTCGACGCCGAGCAAGCCCCGCTGGTCCGACACAGCATCGGCCCAGACCGCATCGACGAGGAGCGATCCGACGGGTCGATAGTTGTCGGCTTCGACGTGACGAACCGCGACGGGTTCCGCTCGTTCGTGCTGTCCTATCTCGAGCATGCGGTCGTGCTCGAGCCGCCGGAGTTGCGCGAGGACATCGTGAGCTGGCTCGAGGCATTGGCCGACCAGTGAGCCCAAACGCGCGGCCTCGGGTGACGTCAGGGGTGCGGGTCCAGCGGTTGCTGGCCCTGGTGTCGTGGGTCGCGGCGAACAACGGCCCGACCGTGGCCGAGGTGTGTCGCCGCTTCCAGATCGCCGAGGAGCAACTGGTCGAGGATCTCTCCACGGCGATGATGGTCGGCGCCGACTCGGCGGAGTACACCGACATGCCGATCGAGGTGGTGCTGGAAGACAGCAGGGTGTGGGTGCACCTGTTGTCGTTCCGGCGACCGCTCCGGCTCACCCCGGCCGAGGGGTTGGCCCTCACGAGTGCCGGGGCGGCGCTCCTCGATGTTCCCGGAGCCGATCCGTCCGGTCCGCTCGGGCGGGCGTTGGCCAAGCTGGCCGGGGTGCTCGGGATCGAACCTGGCCGCACGCTCGACGTCGACCTCGGAGCGGTCACGGGTGATGTGTTCGGTGTCCTCAGGCGCGCTGCTACCGAGCACCACCAGGTGGAGATCCAGTCCTACACGGAAGCTCGCGACACGTGGACCACCCGGACGATCGATCCGTGGCGGATCTTCACCGAGCTCGGCCGGTGGTACGTCCATGGCTATTGCCACACGGCAGACGGCGAGCGAGTGTTCCGAATCGATCGGGTGCGGTCGGCCACGGTCTCGAGCTCGACGTTCGATCCTCCGCGAGGCGAGCCGGGCAACGTGTTGACCTTCGAAGGCGAGGACCTCCCGCGGGTGACGCTGCGCCTCTCACCCGCAGCCCGGTGGGTGCTCGAGACCTATCCGGCTGAGGTGCTCGAAGATGCCGAGAACGCCGAAGCGAACACCATGCCCGAAGGTTCCGTCACCGTCTCGATGGAGATCACGGGCACCCCTTGGTTGGAACGGCTCCTGTTGCGGCTCGGACCCGACGGCGAGCTGACCGATATGGACGAGCGGCTCGGCGACCGCAACATCGTCGCCGTGGCCGCCCGGCGGGTCCTGGCCAAATACCGCGACGAGGGCTGAATATCGGGAACAAGCGCGCCAGAGCCGAAGGGCCTCCGCGCTAGCGTCGGCCTCTGTGATCGAACCTGGCCCGCCCGTTCCCCCGTCGGGCGAGAGCGCAGGGGCGACCCTCATGGAAGACGACGGCCACGGGGCCGTGGAGGCCCCGCCTCCCATCGCACGCAATCGTGGTGCGTACACGCCGAAGCACCGCAAGAAGCCGCGATCCTCGTTGCGCAGCGCAGTCGAATGGATCGCCGTCATCGGCGGCGCCGTCCTCGTGGCGCTGGTGGTCAAGACGTTCCTGTTCCAGGCGTTCTACATACCGTCACCGTCGATGAGCCCGACACTCGTGCAGAACGATCGCGTGCTGGTCAACAAGCTCGCGTACCACTTCCACGACGTGCACCGGGGCGATGTCGTGGTGTTCGAGCGTCCTCCTACCGAGCCATCCCAAGACATCAAGGACCTGATCAAGCGGGTCATCGCTCTCCCGGGGGATCGCATCTCGATCACCGGCGACCGGGTCAGCATCAACGGCCGCCAGATCTATGAGTCCTATGTGCACCGCTTGCCGACCACCTACGCGAGCTGCGGTCTCGGCAAGGTGCAAGGGATCGACACCAAGGCCGGGCTCCGCATCCCGAAGGGGATGGTGTTCGTCATGGGCGACAACCGCACCGACTCCCATGACGGTCGTTGCTTCGGTCCGATCGCCGAGAAGCTGATCGTCGGACGGGCGTTCGTGGTCATCTGGCCACCGTCGAAGATCGGGAGCCTGTAGTCGCCCGCTGAGGATGTCAGCCGGCTCGCGCCACAGCGTCCACCATGCGATCGGTGTGATCGCTGTAGACGGCGTCGATGCCGCTGTCGAGGAGCTCGTCGAGGACCCGATCGTGCTGGGCATCCCAGCCGAAGGCCAAGATGCCGAAGCGGTGAAAGAGCGTGGTCAGCCCGCCAGACCATTCCGAGTAGTGCAGGTTGACGGCGTCGATCCGCTGCGATTGCAGAGTCGCCGCGAGCCGCTCGGGGCCCTGCTTCGCGCTGCGCAGCCGAGTCGAGTCGACCAGGCGGATGCCCGGCGCTTCTTCTCGCCAGGAGGTCAGGAGGCCGAGGTCGTCGTGGCAGAGCCACACCCGCTCCGCCTGCCCGGGTCCGGCGGAGCGGATCACCTGGGTGAGCCGGGTCGCGACTGCAGGGTCCTTCACATCGAGGGACAGCTCGAAATCGGTGCCGCACGCCTCGAACAGGTCAGCAAGAGTGGGGATGTGCTCGGGCAGCTCGGCTCGGTCGACCGTCGCGATCCGCCGCCTGCGCAGCCCGCCTACGACTCCGTCGTGGTCGAGGACCGCTTCGCCGTCGGCGGTGAGCCAGACGTCGCTCTCGAGGCCGGTGGCTCCCAGACGCAGGGCGAGGGTGAACGCCTCGATCGTGTTCTCCGGGGCGTGCAACCGTGCGCCCCGGTGGGCAAAGGCGATAGGTGGGCGCACCAGGGAGGGGAGACGTGTCGGCACCCAGCAATGGTGGCCCGCGGGGAACAGCTCAGGCCACCTCTGGGCGAATCCTGTCGGTCCTCTCAAGTCTGCGGTCCGGAGGCCGATCGGGTCCTGCAGCGTGTGATCTTGGAGGGCGTGTTCATGGCGACAATCCGAGCAAGTTGTGGAGATTGCGGCGACGTCGAGCTCACGACGCGCGACGTCGAGGTCCGGGTGTGCACTCATGACAACCAGGGCACGTACTCCTTCCGCTGTCCGAACTGCGACCTGGTGGTGGTCAAGCCGGCGGAGCCCCGGATCATCGAACTGCTCGTCGCGTCAGGCGTTCGTCTGTCGACCTGGTCCCTCCCAGCCGAGCTGGGCGAGCCGCGGGCAGGTGGAGATCCGATATGCCACGACGACCTGCTCGACTTTCACACGTTGATGCAGCGAGATGACTGGATCGACAACCTCGAACGCATCACCCGGCCCTCATAAGGGCTCAGCGGTACGCTTGGCGGTCATGCCAGCGTTGTGGGCCGCTCCTCCCGGCGTGCTGATCGCCGGTTCCCTCGCCGTTGTCGTCCAGCTGCGCAGGATCGCAGCTGCGCGTTCCGTGCTCGCCGATGCTGCCCAACGGCTCGAGTCGGATCGGATCGTGCTGGCGCGCTTGGTTCGAGCGACCGAGGGCACCCGTGCCTCGTTGGAAGGGCTCGAGCGCCGGTAGGCTCCCGTTCATGTTCAACGTGGGCGGGCCGGAGGTGCTCGTCATCCTGCTGGTTGCCCTCATCGTTCTCGGACCCCAGCAATTGCCGAAAGCTGTGCGATCAGTCGGCAATGTCATGTCGGAGCTCCGGCGGATGTCGAGTGGCTTCCAAGACGAGATCCGCAGCGCGTTGGACGTCTCGACTGAGACCGAAGCCCGTCACCAGGGCGCCGAGCTGGCCCGCCACCCTCAAGAGGCCGACATCACCGAGACGGTGGCTCGAAACACCGACGACCTCCCTGACGAGGCCGAAGGCAGCGCCGGTGCGCCAGACCACGCAACTGCCACGTCCAACGGCTCGACAGCTCTTCCGGACCCTCCGAGCCCAGGAACGAAGGGTCACGGACACGACGACTGGGTGCCGAGCGACCGCGCCTCGGGCTGACCCGAAGCCCCGGTCCGCCCCGTACACCCGACAATGAGCACCGAAGCCGTACGCATGCAGGGCAGCAACGAAGACGCTGGCCGCATGTCCCTTATGGACCATTTGGGGGAACTGCGCAACCGGATCATCTGGAGCGTCATCGCAGTGGTCATCGGTGCGGCGATCGGGTGGGTGCTCTATCCGCATGTCCTCGACACGCTGACCCACCCTCTGCGGGAGATCGAGAACTCCCGCAGCATCACCGGCGGACGTTTGCTGCTCACCGATCCGCTCGAAGGCTTCTTCCTGCGGATCAAGATCTCCGCGTACATCGGCATCGGCCTGGCCATGCCGTTCGTGTTGTGGCAGGTCTGGCGGTTCGTGGCGCCCGGCCTCTACGGGAATGAACGCCGCTACGCAGTCGGATTCGTCGCCTCGGCCACCATCCTGTTCCTCGCCGGTGCGGCAATCGCGTTCTGGACGCTGCCCAAAGCGCTGCAGTTCCTGCAGCAGGTGTCCGGCAACAGCTTTGCCTACGGCTACAGCGGCGCGAAGTACCTCACGCTCATCGTGTACATGATGCTGGCCTTCGGAGGCGGCTTCGAGTTCCCGGTCCTCCTGGTGTTCTTGCAGCTCGTCGGCGTGCTCGACAGCACGAAGCTCCGGAGCTTCCGCCGGTACGGCATCGTGATCATCTTCGTGGTCGCTGCGGTGATCACCCCGAGCGCCGACCCCATCAGCCTGTTCGCCCTGGCCATCCCGATGTGCTTCTTCTATGAGTTCTCGATCCTGTTCGGGCGCATACGCGAGCGGCGTCAACGCAAGGCGCAGATCACTGCGTGACCTGCACCCGGTGACCGGCCGATGAGCGCGGACACCGCTGATCGCTTCACCCTCGACCGGTTCCAGATCGAGGCGATCGAGGCGATCGACGCCGGCCAATCAGTCGTCGTCGCCGCGCCGACCGGATCGGGAAAGACCGTCGTGGCCGAACACGCGGTCGCCCGGGCACTCGCCCAGGGCCGCCGGGCGTTCTACACGACCCCGATCAAGGCCCTGTCGAACCAGAAGTACGGCGATCTCCTGCGACGCCACGGACCGGGGCGGGTGGGTCTGCTCACGGGCGACAACGCGATCGATGGGGACGCCCCCATCGTGGTCATGACCACCGAAGTGCTTCGCAACATGATCTACGCCGGCCGGCCCCTCGATGACCTGGCCTACATCGTCCTGGATGAGGTCCACTACCTGCAGGATGCTTACCGGGGACCGGTATGGGAAGAGGTGATCATCCACGCCCCGAGACATGTGCACCTTGTCTGCCTCTCGGCGACGGTCTCCAACGCAGACGAGCTGGTTTCCTGGATCAGCACGGTGCGCGGGCCGACGGCCACGGTCATCGAACACGAACGTCCGGTGGAGCTGGTCAACCACTACCTCGTCGCTGACCGCCTCGACCCCGCGCTGTTGCTGTTGCCGACCCTGGTCGGCGGGCGACCCAACCCTGATGGGGACCGCCTCGACGCAGGCGAGCTCCGCAGACCCAGGCACGAGCGTTCCCAGCGGGGAAGGACCCGAAAGCGCTACAGCACGCCGCGACGCCTCGAGGTCGTCGACCGGCTCGTCG
>JBBSGQ010000221.1:0-6412 GCA_038253965.1 Acidimicrobiales bacterium
CGCCAACCATCTGAGCCGGATCCCGAAAGCCGTCGCGATCGCCGGTCTCGTCTTGAGCGGTTGCGGTGTGTCGGGCAAGGTCGCCCACCGCGCCGCCCCCACGACTGCGGCCGCACCGCCGACCACGACGACAGCTCCGGGACAAACAGTGCCGGAGACGACCGACCAGACAGCACCCGGCGACACCGGGAGCACGGGCACCACCGATACGACGAGCCCGGACTCGAGCAACCCGTTCGGCAGCGACGACATCAAGAGCACGTTGATCCGCATCTACAAGGAGTCCGGTTTCACCGACAAGGAAGCTCGTTGCGTGGCCGACCTGGTGGTGAAGGGATCGGGCGGCAAGACGTTCGACCCGAGCAAGCTCGACATCTCGAAGCTGACGACGGCTGCCCGCGAGTGTCTCGGAGGTGACGGCATCCCGGGCGGCGACGACTGACGGTGTGCTCGGTGCGCTGAGACCGCTGTGAGCGGCAGGGGCGCGCCGACCTCGGCCGGACGCTGCCCGGGGCGGTGTGCTCGGTGCGCTGAGACCGCTGTGAGCGGCATGGGCGCGCCGACCTCGGCCGGAACGTCTGGCGCCCGGGGCCTGCCGGCGCGAGGTCGAGCGGCTCCGTCAGTCGGTGCCCGGTCGCCGGCTCGCTTCCTTCTCCGGATCAGCCTTGTAGCCCGACGGAAAACTGCGGGCCAGCTCCTCAGGCGTTGGTTCGTGGTGCTCGTGGGCAACGGGGGGAAGCTGATCCATGATGGCGGTCATGATCCGCTTGGTGTCGGCGGGGACGCTGCGGTACTGCAGCGCCACCGGCGAGCCGACCCGCACGCGCACGGTCGGCGGGTTGGTCAGGTTCAACAGGTTGGGAAGGCGGGCGTTGCGGGGCCAGATCCGCTCGGTGCCCCACAGACCGATCGGGATGACCGGCGCCTTGGTCAGGGCTGCGAGCCGCGCCGCACCCCAGCGACCCTTGAGCTCTGGCTCGAAGAAGGCGTGCCCACGCGGGATCGTGCCCTGAGGCATCAACATCACGAGTTGGCCACCGTGCAACGCCTCGGCCGCCGCCTGGAGGGGCTCGTCCGAGCCGGTGCCCCGATCGACCCGGATGCCGCCCATGGCGGCGGCCAATTGACCCATCACCGGCACATCGAAGACCTCCTTCTTGCCGAGGAATCGCAACGGCCGCCCGACCTGAGAGACCGTGAAGCCGATGGCGAGGCCGTCGAAATAGCTGCGGTGGTTGCCGACCAGGATCGCCGGTCCCTCGGTCGGAATGTGCTCGGTGCCTTCGATGTCGAAGCGGACCCCGGGCATCAGCTGCGGACGGGCAAAGGCCTGGAGCACCTGTTGCGGCTCTATGCCGCCGAGTTTGGGTACGCCGGCCGGCACATCGAAGAACTGCAGCGGCCAGCGCCGAGCCAGAGCAACGAGGCGAAGCCGTGGATCAGGGTTCACGGCGACGGGATGGCGTACAGCCCCGAGGAGAGGAAGGTCGTACCAGCTGTCTGAGTAGGCCCAACTGGAGGACAGATCGACCGCGTGATCCTTCGCCCATTCCCGCACTGCGGCCAGCTTGCCGGGCCCCCAAACGAAGTGGCCGGCGATGGACCCGTCGTATGCGCCCTCACGCTCGCCGTAGCGCGTGGCTATCACGTCGTCGATCCCCAGTGCCTCAGCGAGCGGCTTGACCAGGTCGTAGGGCGACGTGGTGGCCATCACCACCGGCCGGCCCGCCTCCTGGTGCTGTGCGATCAACAGCCTCGCGAACGGGGGTACCCGGTCGACCAGCCGCTCTGCGGCGCGGCGGCCAGCCTCTTGCACGGTCGACCGATTCCATCCTGAAGCCACACGCGCTGCTTGGCGTGTGATCAGCATGCTCGGCAGCGTTTCGCCGATCACGTCGAAGATCCGGTAGACGAACCCCTCGCCGGGGATCGAGCGGTCAGGGATCACGCCTACTGCTTTCAACATCTCGCTGAAAACCGGTCCGCTTGCCCCCCGCAGCAACGTTCGGTCCAGATCGAAGAAGGCAGCCTCAGATGTAGCCATGCCCGGATCGTAGGTCCGCCTGCCTTCGGGCGGGTACGAGCGCGGAAGGAGCCGGCGCAGAGCGCCGGCTCCTTCGAGGTCCGGGGCCGGGGGAAGCCTCCGAGACCTGCGCCTGAGGGGCTGGCGGGGGGACCAGCTCACCCTCGGCGTTCTTTGTATCCGCATCTTGAGCGGAATCCACCGATCTGTCCAACAGTTCCTTCCGATACGTGTCATCATGTGGAGCGATGGACCTCCGCCAGCTCGCTGCGCTCACCGCCGTCGCCGACCATCGCAGCTTCTCCGCTGCGGCCCGGGCCCTGCACACCGTCCAATCGAACGTCTCGACCCACATCGCCCATCTGGAGCGGGAGGTTGGCGCGTCTCTTGTCGATCGGACGTCAGGCATGTTGACCGAAGCCGGCGAGCTGGTGGTCGTCCGTGCGCGCCGCATCCAGGGGGAGCTCGAGGCGTTGACCGCTGACGTGGCTTCGTCGGTCGGTGACATCTCCGGCGCAGTGCGGATGGGCACGATCGGCACCACGGGACGTTGGTTGACCCCGAAGCTGCTCAGAGCCATCGGTTCGGTCTACCCGAAGGTCAAGGTGGTCCTCGTCGATGCCACCACCACCTCGCTGGTCCCCCAACTCAGCGCCGGAGGTCTCGACTTCGCTGTGGTGAACCTCCCGGTCACCCATCCGGACGTCGCTTCGGAGCAGTTGTTCGAAGAGGACCACGTCCTGATCGTGCCCGAGGGTCACCCACTGAGCGACCGGCCGACGGTGGACCTCTCGGAGCTCGCTTCCCAGCCGCTGCTGATGGAGCCTCGCGGCACGGGGTTCCGCGATGATCTCGAAGATGACGCGGCTCGGGCGGGGGTGCGGCTCGAACCCCAAGCCGAGATCGATGGGATGCGCCTCCTCGCGTCTCTTGCGCTGGAGGCCTTTGGCGTTGCCGTCCTCCCGGCGAGCGCGGTGCTGCTCGACGAAGCTACTGGTCCGTGGCGGCGAATCCATCTCACCGGTTGCACGCCGCGATCAGTCGGTCTCGGGGTGCATCGTCGAGGCGGGCTGAGCGCGCCGGCGCGAGCGGTTCGCGACGTACTGGTCGAGGTCGTCCGTCGCGAGGCGCCGCAGTATCCTGGCCTGCGGGTCGTGGAGGTGCTCGACGCACTGGCGTCAGATCAGGAGGCGGCCATCGAGGACGAGCGGTCGTCGTCGAAGGCCGACCGGTAACATCTCCATCAACATGCTGCGCTCGGCACCACGGGCGCGGTCCGGGCAAACGGGCCAGGAGATGAACGTGGCTGAAAGCGTAACGATCACCGACAACCGCACCGGCGAGTCGATGGAGATCCCGATCCTCTCCGGCGGCGTGGACGCTTCGCAGTGGAAGAAGCTGATGGGCAACGTCTGGTTCTACGACCCGGGCTATACGCAGACCGCGTCGACCACGAGCGCGATAACGGAGATCAACGGTGACGCCGGCATCCTCCGGTACCGCGGCTATCCGATCGAGCAGTTGGCCGAGCAGTCGAGCTATCTCGAGGTGGCGTACCTGTTGGTGTATGGAGAACTGCCGACCGCCGATCAGTTCGACAAGTGGAACCACGACATCACATACCACACGTTCATCCACGAGAACGTCCGCAAGCGATTCATGGACGGGTTCCACTACGACGCCCATCCCATGGGCATGTTGGTGTCGGCGGTGGCGGCGCTGTCCACCTTCTATTCAGAGGCCAAGGACATCTTTGACGCCGAGATACTCGACAAGCAGATCGTGCGCTTGGTTGCGAAGATGCCGACGCTCGCCGCGTGCGCGTACCGGTTCAGCATCGGCATGCCTTTCATATGGCCGGACAACTCCAAGGGGTTCGCCGAGAACTTCCTGAAGATGATGTTCGAACCATGGGATCACGTGCCATGGCGCGATCCGAAGCTGGCGAAGGCCCTCGATCTGCTGTTCATCCTCCACGCTGATCACGAGCTCAACTGCGGCACCGCAACGATGCGCATGGTGGGCAGCTCGCACGCCGATCCCTACACGGCCACGGCAGCTGCTGCCGCTGCGCTGTACGGCCCACGTCATGGCGGCGCCAACGAGCAGGTGATCCGCATGCTCACCGAGATCGGCTCGATGGACAACGTCGAGGACTTCGTCAAGGGTGTCAAGGAGGGCAAGGGCAGACTGCAGGGCTTCGGTCACCGCGTGTACAAGAACTTCGACCCCCGAGCGAACATCATCAAGAAGACCGCAGATGAGGTGTTCGAGATCACGGGCAAGAACCCGCTGCTCGACATCGCTCTCAAGTTGGAAGAGGTGGCACTGGCCGACGACTACTTCGTCAGCCGGAAGTTGTACCCGAACGTTGATTTCTACTCCGGTCTCATCTACCAGGCCATGGGGTTCCCGGTCGACATCTTCACTGTGCTTTTCGCCATCCCCCGTACCGCAGGTTGGTTGGCCCACTACAAAGAGCTCCTCGAGCAGGACCAGAAGATCGCTCGACCGCGCCAACTGTATGCAGGCGCCGGTGAGCGGCCGTATGTGCCGATGGCGAACCGCTGACCGGTCCGACACCGCCGGACGGCGGGAGTGAGCCCGACCAGGACCGATCCCCCGCTCGGCCCCCCCAGCCGCCCGGCTGGCCACCGGTTCAGGCTGGCTGGCCACCGGCTCAGGCTGGCTGGCCACCGGTTCAGGCTGGCTGGCCACCGGCTCAGGCTGGCTGGCCACCGGTTCAGCCTGGCTGGCCACCGTCGAGCAGGCGTGGTCCTCATCCGCCGCAGTGGCCTGACTACGGACGCAACGCGCAGCCGTGGTGGAGCGCGACGCCCAAGCCGAAGGGTCCTGCTGCGGAGGCCGGCAAGCGCATCAGCGCTCGGTTGATCGATGCACTTGTCGAGATCGTTCTCGCCGTCATCGTGATCGCGCTGGCACCCGAACGTCGCCTGCCCGCTGCGCTATTCGCCATCGTGGCGCTCATCACCGCCTACGAGACGCTCTGGACCGCCGCCGCCGGTGGCACCCCGGGCAAGCTGATGCTCGGACTGCGCGTGGCCCAACTCGACAGCGATGGGAAGCCGTCTGCGCGCGCGGCGTTCGGTCGATCATTCGGAGTCGCAGTCGGCTCGACCTTCATCATCGTCGGCTGGATCATCGGTCTCGTCTCGACCCTGATGTCTCCGTTGCGCAGGGGCTTCCAGGACCGCCTCGGCCACACCATCGTCGTGCATCGCGACGCGCACGTCCCGATCACGACGGCGAGCCTGCCGGGCTATGCCGACGCCGAGATCACCCCTCGCATGGCGCCGTTGGGCCGCGTCGCGACCCTGGAGGAGCGGCGCCGGGCGCGGGCTCGGCGGCTGGGCGACGCGCCAGTGCTCGTCGTCGCAATCATCGTGCTGGCCGGAGCGGCCGGGCTCCCGGTCACCAAGTTGAGCATCATCATCATCACCTCGATCCTCTGGGTCGTGCTGTTCGTGATCGACGAGACGTTCCGGGTCGCACGCTGGGGTGCCACTGCCGGTCATCGACAGGCAGGTCTCGTCGTACGGGACCTCCGGACCGGTGAGCCGCCCGCACTCGGTCGGTCATGTGCCCGGGCTCTCGTCGTCGGGCTGTTGCTCTACGTGCCGGTGCTGTGGCCGATCACCGCCATCTCCGTGCTCGTGATGCTCACTTCGGACAGCGGCCGGGGACTCCACGATCTTGCCGGACGGACGATCGTCGTCGCCAACCCTCACCTCGACCCCGAGGAGCAGCGACAGAAGTCCATGTCGCTGCGCCTGGGCAAGGCGTCCTGAGGAGGACCGGTGGCCATTCCGTTGCGCGACGACGCTCCGACCCGGCGTACGCCGTGGATCACGTGGGCTCTGATCCTTGCCAACATCGTGATCTTCCTGTTCCTGCAGCCGGCGTTCTTCCAGAGCGGCCGAGCCGACTCCACGCGTGTCTCCTCCGCCGACATCCAGCAGTTCCGCAACGCCGAGGCGTTCCTCTACAGATGGGGAGCGATCCCCTGTGAGATCGAGCAGCATGAACCACTCGCGCGCGTCACGAACCGAAGCCGCTGCGATTTCGACTTCGAGTCCGGCAGCGCGCTTCTCCCGCGGCACAAGCAGGTGTGGCTCTCGCTGCTCACCTCGATGTTCCTGCACGGAAGCCTGAGCCATCTCGCCGGGAACATGTTGTTCCTCTGGGTCTTCGGCAACAACGTCGAAGATCGCCTGGGCCATGTCACGTATCTGATCTTCTACCTGGTGGGCGGGGTGGTCGCCGCGTTGGGCCACGTAGTTTTCAACGGCGGATCGATCCAGCCGGTGGTCGGTGCGTCCGGCGCGATAGCCGCCGTCATGGGTGCTTACCTCGTGTTCAAGCCGCGCG
>JBBSGQ010000222.1:0-6406 GCA_038253965.1 Acidimicrobiales bacterium
CGTTCGACCACCGCCGAGCTCTCCTGGCCGGTCGGAGGAGGCGGCTCCGCGTTCTTTGACGCGCGGACCTCGCTATGGCCGGTCGCAGCTTCAAAGAACCGGGGGGGGGTCAGCGCATCGGCCACCGGTAGGCGCTCGTCTTCGCGGTCGAGGCTGACCAGCCAGACGCCGACCAGCACCCCTGCGGCCACCACGTACGCAGCTCCGGCGAACGCCCACATGAGCACGCCGGCCAGTTGCTGGTCGGGCAGCGAGCGGTACGGCTGGTACCAGGGCCGTGAGGCCAGCGTGAGCGCCGCACCGAGCGCGGTGCCCGGCAGCGCGCCGACCAGGACGGCGAGCGCCGCAGCACCGTGGCGGCGGTGCGGGCCGGCGGTCACCGCCCACCAGAACAGGCACCCGGCACCGAGGTAGGTCGCGTGCTCGGCTATGTGGACGGCATCGTGGCGGACGGCCGCGACGTACAGCGTCGGGATGTGCCATAGCCACATCGCCGCGCTCTGTACCACCAGTGCGGTTGCCGTCCACCAGATCCACCCGGTCCCTCTTCGTGAGCGCATCAGGTGGCGCCACGCCACCCGCCCCTTCGATCGCCACCGGTCGGGCAACGACCACAGCAGCGCCGGCACCGGCGCTCCGAGCACGAGCAACGGGGGAGCGACGGTGAGCAGCAGCACGTGCTGGACCATGTGGGCAGCGAGGCTCGTGGCCGAGCGAGCGTCGAGTGGCGAGACGAGGGCCACGGCCACGGTCAGCAGACCGAGCACGAACCGCACGACTTCCGTCGGCCGTACGAGGCGTCGTGGTCCAGCAGCTGCCCACGCCCGGCGGACGCCGACGGCGTAGCGCCAGGCCACGACATCGAGGAGCGTGAAGACGCTGATCTCAGCCACAGCGCCTCGGGCTCAGCACGACGACGTACAACTCCTCCAGGGCGATGAGCGCGAAGTTGGTGACACCGACCACCAGGCCGAGCCGCCCGAGGAACCGCAAAGGGCCGCCGCCGAGGTCCGACGCCTCGTCGCCGGCCAGGCGGCCGAGACGCCAGCACAACGCCATCGCCACGACCGCCATGGCCAGCGTCACTGCGGTCACGACGTGCGGCACCCATTGCGAGCCGGGGTCGTTGCACGTGTAGCGCACGAAGGCGGCAAGGAACAGGAGGTGGATCGTCCATGCCCCGATGCTGCCGAGCAGCGCGTACCAGATGGTGAAGCCGGACCGGACGGCCGACCAGATGCTGTGCTGGGAGCGGGCGACGGCTGCCGGGATGTCTGGCCGATGATCGGTTGTCGACGGCGGGGGCATGGACATCGTCATCGCCAGTGGGGCGAGAGGAAGAGCGAGGGGAACACGAACAGCCACACCACGTCGACGAAGTGCCAGTACAGCGAGAAGACCTCGGCGCTGACGTGGTGACCGGTCCGGTAGCGACCGGTCCATGCCTTCACCTGCACCATCAGGTTCATGGCCAGGCCGATCACGACGTGCACGGCGTGCAGACCGACGACTGTGTAGAAGATCGAGCCGTAGGCGTTGTCGCGCCAGCCGAAGTGCAGGTCGTTGAAGTCATAGATCGTGTATCCGAGGAACGACGCTCCCATCACGAAGCTGATGAGCAGCCCCGCCTTGAACTGAGCGAGACGACCGTTGCGGATCGCCGCCTCGGCCCAGAAGATCGGCACGCTGCTGCCCCACAGGACGAAGCTGAACGGCCATGCGAGGTCCACCTTGGGCAGCTCAATGCCGCCGATGGGCCATTGCCTCGACGACGCCCGCAGGAAGAAGTAGGCAGCCAGCAGGACGAGGAACACCATCGCTTCGGTGATGACCAACATGGCCATGCCCCACCAGGCAGTCGTGTAGCTGCGCCGGGTGGAGGGTCTGGCTGCGCCGGGCGAGACGACGGCGGTCACCGTCGCACCGTTCGGACCGAGGTGGGAGCGCTGATGCCGTCCAGAGCGGCTGGAGCGCGCCGAGCTTGCGGCGTCGGGACCGAGGTGGGCGCGCTGATGCCGTCCAGAGCGGCTGGAGCGCGCCGAGCTTGCGGCTCATCAGTCGGGTGGCGCCCGGCGGGCGAGACGACGGGAGTCATTCGAGGTCCTCGTCGGTGCGCCACGTCCACCACACTGCGCCGAACACCGCGAGGGCGAGGCCGGCCACCGCGACCACGGCGGCGCTGACGAGTAGTCCGACGAACATGACAGCCAGACCCAGCGCGAGCACGAACGGCAGATAGGTCTCCTCCGGGATGGTCAGGTTGCCCTCGGGCCGGTTGTCGAGCCCGCTCGTGATCGGGGTCTCCCGGTCGACAGCCCCTGCGGTCCCGAGGCCGCGGGTCTCGTCGTCCTCACCGGAGGAGGCATACGGCAGAGGCTGCTGGTCCCAGAGCGGGTGGCGACCGGCAACCAGCGGGATGGCGGCAAAGTTGTAGTGCGGCGGCGGGCTCGTCGTGGCCCACTCGAGGCTGTCGCCGTCCCACGGGTCGTCCGGTACGGGCGCGCGTCGACGCAGGCTCCGGGCCCAGTTCACGAGCGTGATCGCTGTGCCCAAGCCGAACACTGCCGATCCGGCGCTCACCATGGCGTTGAGCCCTGCCCACCCCAACCCGTCGTTGTAGGTGTAGATCCGGCGCGGCATCCCGAGGAACCCGAGGATGTGCATCGGGAAGAACGTGATGTTGAAGCCGACGAACATCACCCAGAAGCTCCACTTGCCGAGTCGCTCGCTCAACGCTCGGCCGGTCATCTTCGGTAGCCAGTAGTAGATCGCGCCGAAGATCGGGAACACGACTGCACCGTTGAGCACGTAGTGGAAGTGGGCCACGACGAAGTAGCTGTCGGTCACCTGCCAGTCGAACGGCAGCACGGCCACCATCACCCCGGTGATCCCGCCGAGCAGGAAGATGAGCAGGAAGCCGATGGCGAACAGCATCGGTGTGGTCAGCCGCACCGCGCCACGCCACATCGTGGCGATCCAGGCGAAGAACTGGATGCCGCTCGGGATGACGATGATGAAGCTGGCTCCGGAGAAGAACGCCATGGCCAGCGGGGGAAGGCCCGTGGCGAACATGTGGTGCACCCACACGCCGAAGCTGATGAACCCGACAGTGACCAGCGCGGCGACGACCCACGGGTAACCCGACAACGGTCGCCGGGAGAACACCGGGATGATCTGGGAGATCATCCCGGTGGCCGGTACGAACAGGATGTACACCTCGGGGTGGCCCCAGAACCAGAACAGGTGCTGGTAGAGCAACACGCTCCCACCGAGCGAGGGTACGAAGAACGAGGTGCCGAACAGACGGTCGAGCTCGAGCAAGCCGGTGGCGAGGGTGACTGCGGGAACGGCGAAGATGGCCATGAACGAGAACACCAACATGGACCACACGTAGATCGGCATGCGATTGAGCGTCATGCCGGGAGCGCGCATCTTGAAGATGGTGACTATGAAGTTGATCGAGCCGACGGTGGTGGACAGGCCGACAAAGACGATCCCGAGGCCCCAGAAGTCGATGTTGATGCCGGGGTTGAACGTCTTCGACACCAACGGCGTGTAGCCGAACCAGCCGCCGTCGGGCATCTTGCCGACGAAGAAGCTGGCGTACATGAACAACCCGCCGAACAGGAACACCCAGTAGCTGAACGCGTTGAGTCGCGGGAATGCCATGTCGCGCGTGCCGAGCTGCAACGGGATCAGGTAGTTGCCGAACCCTGCGAGCACTGGAGTGTTGAACAGGAAGATCATCGTCGTGCCGTGCATCGTCATCAGCTCGTTGTAGATCTGAGGGCCGAGCACGTGTGCGTTCGGTTCGGCCAGTTGCGCGCGCATCACGAGCGCGGTGGCGCCGGCGAGGAAGAAGAACGCGAACGACGTGTAGATGTAACGCAGGCCGATGCGCTTGTGGTCCACGGTGGTGAGGAAACCCGGGACGCCCGGTCCGTCCTCCCACAACGTGGCGAGCCCACCCTCGTCGATCTCGGGTCCGCGATCGATGACGGCCATCTACTTCAGGCCCTCCAGATAGACGACGAGGCTTCGCAGGTCCCGTGAGGACAGCGCAACGGGCGGCATGAGGTTGCCCGGCTTGATGCTCTGTGAGTTGCGGATCCACCGGCTGAGGTTGGTGGCCGTGTTGGGCACTGTCATCGCGCCGATGGACCGACGTCCACCGAACGCGGTGAGATCAGGGCCCACCTTGCCGTCCGCCTCGGTGTCGCGAATGGTGTGGCAACCAGCGCACGACTCCCGGTTGAACACCATCTCGCCGCGCGCCGCCTCCTCCCGGGTCGGTTGCACACCGGCACCGCTGGCCCGGCGGGTCAGCCACCGGTCGAACACCTCAGGCGGGTCGGCGATGACGACGAACGCCATGTGAGCGTGCTGGATGCCGCAGAACTCGGCGCATTGGCCGCGGTAGGTGCCGGGGGCGGACGCGGTGAACCGCAGGTGGTTGCGTTGCCCAGGGATCAGATCGACCTTGCCGGCGAGTTGTGGCACCCAGAAGCTGTGGATCACATCGTCGGACTCCAACGTCAGGTCCACCGCACGACCGACCGGAACATGCAGCTCGTTGGCGGTGCGCACCCCCGCGCCGGGATAGCTGACGTCCCACCACCAGCGCTTCCCGATGATCCTGATCGGGAGCTCACCGGCCTGTGCCGCGCGGAGATCCCGGGTGGTCGACACGGTCACTACCGCGAGGACCGCAAGGATCAGCACCGGCAACACGACCCCGCCGACCCAGATGAAGCGTTCGTCGCCGGCCGCGTCGGGTCTCTCCGCCGCCGCTCGACGTCGGCCCCGCACGACCGCGGTGATCACCAAGCCGGCAACGACCACATACACGATGGCGGCCAGCACGAACATCAGCCACCACACGCCGGCCACCCGAGCAGCCTCGGGGCCGTGGTGGTCGAGCATGGATGGCGAACGACGCCCGCATGCGGTCACCGTGCTGGCGCACAGGAACGCCGCTGTCACTCCAGCCATCTGTCGCCTGGTCACGAACGTCCCCAGAACGCGGGGCCCACCGGCGCCGAGAAGTCGCCGGTGGCCTCGATGTAGCCGTCGCCGGTGACCCTTAGCGGAAGCTGGGGCAACGGCGCGGCGGCCGGACCGAACACCGGCCGGGCATGACGAAGGACGTCGAAGCTCGACTGGTGACACGGGCACAGCAGCTGGTGGGTCTCGGCCTGATAGAGACCCACAGGGCAACCGGCATGGGTGCACAACTTGGAGTAGGCGACAAGACCCTCAGGCGTCCAACCTGCCCGCCCGGGCTCGGGGCGGATGAGGCGTTCCGGCACGCGGATCAGCACGGCCTGGCCGTCAGCTGAGCCGGGAGAGCCCTGCGGGAACACGGTGACCAGGCCACCTGACGGCACATCGGCGGCCCGCACCGGCCGACCGTCCTCGGTCACCAGGCGCAGGCCGCGGCGCCATGGCGTCACCTTCAGGGAGCGGCCGGGCCGCGGACCGAGTGAGCGGATGGGGAAGAGCGCAGCACCTCCGAGCGCAGCGGTTGCCACCCCGAGACAGCGGAGCAACAGCTTGCGGCGCGACAGCGCGCCCCCGCGCTCCACGTCCTCGTCCAGGCCAGCGCGATCCGCAGCGGAGCTGGGCAGCGAGTGGCGCTCGTCGGTGAACGGACCCTGCGGCAGCAGATGGGTGGCCCAGGTGACGAAACCCACACACAGACCTGCGAACGCGAGGGCCAGCAACGAACCTTCCAGCTGGGGTTGTCCGCCGCGCCAGTAGACGACTCCCAGGCCGATGGCGCAGGCCGCGCACACCAGGAAACCCGTGGCAACCTGGCGCTCAGCCCTGCGCTCGCCGAGTTCTGGAGCCGATGGTGTCGACTTGACGCTCACCCGCGCTCACCGATCCAGTTGGCGAGCACCAGCAGGCCGCCGATCGCCAGCAGCGCGACAGCCCCTTCGACCACCGGGCCGAGGTGCCAGAGAGGCTGTCCGCCTCGATCGCGAGGATGGTCGAGGTATCGCACGTACGCGACGACCGACCCGAGCTGGCGATCGTTCAGCGCGGCGGTACCGAACGACGGCATCTGGCCCGGGCCGACGCGCACGGCTTCGGCGATCTGCACGGCGGATGCTGCCTGCAGGCTCGGCGCTTCACGGTGCAGCAGCGCGCCCCCGTTTCCTGCCCAGGCGTGACACGCCGCGCATTGCAGGCGGAACGCGGAGCCGCCGGTCGCGACGTCACCGAGGTGCACCGTCGGGATGTCAGGTCCTTTACCTCCAGTCAGGCTCGAGACGAAGTCGACCAGCGCGGCGATGGTGGCCGACGAGTAGGCCGGATGATGACGGCGGGGCAGTTCATCGGGATTGCCCAGCGTCCGGTCGGGTAGCGGCTGGATGGCGCGCCCCGGACGGTCGTTCCTCCC
>JBBSGQ010000223.1:0-6400 GCA_038253965.1 Acidimicrobiales bacterium
GATCTCCTCCCGGGTCAGCGGGCCGAGCAGGCGGAGGAGGTCGTGGACCTCGTCGGCGTCACGGGCGCGGCGACCATCCACGAGGTACTGCAACTCGGCTTCGAGGTCCGCCAGCACCGCCGGGTCGAGCAGCTCGCGCAGCTCCTCGGCCCCGAGCAGCTCACGCAGGAGGCCGCGGTCCAACGCAAGGGCCGCAGCTCGGCGCTCGGCGAGTGGCGCATCGCCCGAGTACATGTAGACGGCGATCCACCCGAACAGCAGCGACTGGGCGAACGGTGACGCCTGCGGGGTGTCGACCGGCACCGCTCGAACCTTGCGCGACCGCAGATCCCTGAGCAGCTGGCGCAGGGCCGGCAGATCGAAGACGTCGTTGACGCACTCCCTGGTGGCCTCCAACAGGATGGGGAAGGTCGGGTGCTTGGCTGCGACGGTGAGCAGGTCGGCCGCCTTCTGGCGCTGCTGCCACAGGGGCGTGCGCCGATCGGGGCGACGGCGCGGCAGCAGCAAGGCCCGAGCCGCGGACTCCCGGAACCGCGACGCGAACATCGCCGTGCCCGGGAGCTGCCCGACCACTATGTCGTCGATCTCGTCGGGGTCGATCAGCAACTCGTCGACCGGTAGCTCCTCGACCGCTTCCGGCAACCGCAACACGATGCCGTCGTCGCTCCACATGATCTCGACATCCATGCCCCAGCGTTCGGCCAGTCGTGCCTGCAGGGCCATCGCCCACGGAGCGTGCACCTGCGCACCGAACGGCGACAGGATGCAGACCCGCCAATCACCGATCTCATCACGGAACCGCTCGACGACGATCGTGCGGTCGTCGGGCACAGCACCCGTGGCCTCCGCCTGCTCGTCGAAGTACAGCAGCAGGTTCGCCGCAGCACGAGGATCGAGATCATGCAGGTTGGCGAGCTGGTCGAGTGCCTGCTCGGGAGGCAACGCTCGCACGGTCCGCACGAACTCGCCCACCGCTCGACCGAGCTCCAGCGGTCGACCCGGACCGTCGCCGTGCCAGAACGGCATCTTCCCGGGCTGGCCCGGGGCCGGGGTGACGATGACCCGCTCGTGGGTGATGTCCTCGATACGCCACGTCGACGCGCCAAGCAGGAACGTCTCCCCTGGACGACTCTCGTACACCATCTCTTCGTCCAGCTCACCGACCCGGGTGCCATCAGGAAGGAAGACGCCGTAGAGCCCGCGGTCGGGGATCGTGCCGCCACTGGTGACCGCAAGGCGCTGAGCGCCGGCCCGTCCGCGAAGGGTTCCCTGAACCCGGTCCCACACGATGCGAGGGCGGAGCTCGGCGAACTCGTCGGACGGGTACCGGCCCGAGAGCAGATCGAGAACCGATGCGAAGACGTCGTCGGACAAGTCGGCGAAGTTGGCAGCTCGCCGCACCAGCGCCGCCAGCTCGTCGACGGACCAATCGTCCAGCGCGCACATCGCGACGATCTGTTGCGCCAGCACATCGAGCGGGTTGCGCAGATAGCGGGTGTGCTCGATCAGTCCTTCGTGCATGCGTCGCACGACCACTGCTGCCTCGACGAGGTCCGATCGGTGCTTGGGAAACACCTTGCCGCGACTCGGTTCGCCGACCTGGTGGCCGGCCCGCCCGATGCGTTGCAGGCCACGCGACACCGCGCCCGGCGACTCCACCTGGATGACGAGGTCGACCGCGCCCATGTCGATGCCGAGCTCCAATGACGATGTCGCCACAAGGCCCTTGAGCCGGCCGGACTTCAACTCGTCCTCGATGATCAGCCGTCGTTCCTTCGACAGCGACCCGTGATGGGCTTTCACGAGCTCGACGCCGGTCGGGGGAACGCCGAGGGCCTCCGCCGACGCGAACGGCGATGGCTCCTCGCCAGCCTGCTCGGCGGCGAGCTCGTTCAGCCGGGTGGCCAGCCGCTCGGCGAGGCGACGGGCGTTGACGAAGATGAGCGTCGAGCGGTGTTGTTGCACCAGTTCGAGGAGCTGTGGGTGCATGGCCGGCCAGATCGACCTGCGGACCGGACCAGCTGCGGCTGGACCGCTGACCGGCTCCTCGATCACCTGACCGAGCTCGCCCATGTCCTCAACGGGGACCACCACCTCGATGTCGAGCGGTTTGCGAGTGCCGGCGTCGACGATCGTGACCGGGCGCGGCGATCTGCGGCTCGCGTCGGATGCCTCGCCCTCGTATCCGCCGAGGAAACGGGCGATCTCCTCCAGTGGGCGCTGAGTAGCTGACAACCCGATGCGCTGGGGCGGTCGCTCGCAGCGAGCCTCGAGCCGCTCGAGCGAGAGAGCGAGATGGGCCCCACGCTTGGTGGCAGCCAGCGCGTGGATCTCGTCGATGATGACCGCCTCGACGTTCACGAGGGTGTCGCGCGCCGCCGACGTGAGCATCAGGTAGAGCGACTCGGGCGTCGTGATCAGCAGGTCAGGAGGGCGGCGGACCAGCATGCGCCGTTGGTCCGCCGGCGTGTCGCCGGTCCGCATGCCGACGGTCGGTTGGCTGACAGGATGACCGAGCCGCTCGGCCGCCAGACCGATGCCGGCCATGGGGGCTCGCAGGTTCTTCTCGATGTCGACGGCGAGCGCACGCAGCGGTGAGATGTACAGAAGCCTCGTGCAGGCTGCGCCCTGCGGCGGCGGTGGTGACGTGACCAGTCGGTCGATGCCCCACAGGAACGCGGTGAGCGTCTTGCCGGAGCCGGTCGGGGCGAGGATGAGGATGTGGTCGCCGGATGAGATGGCCGGCCAACCTTGCTCCTGAGCCTGCGTGGGCACGGGGAAGGAAGACGTGAACCACGCCCGTACGGGCTCGGAGAACAGGTCGAGAGCGGCGATGGAGAAAGCTTACGGATGACCAACGACAGGTTGTCGGCCGGAGGGCGACCAAGGAGCTCTGCTCCGGTTCGGGCCGCGGGTGAAGATCCTCGACGCCTTGCGTTCCAACGAGCCGACGTGAGATGGCGAAGACCGGCCGTCCAGGCCGGATGCACACCAACCTCAGCCGACGGCCAGCAGTCGAGTCAACTGATCGGTCATACACTGACTCGATGGCCGACTATCGAACCCCGGAGCACCATCCGGCGTTCGAGGAGTACTGCGAGGTCATCTTCGAGCTCAGAGAGGATGACGTCGCGGTGATCCAGGCTCGGATCGCCGACCGTCTGGGCGTGTCACGGCCAGCCGTGTCCGAGATGATCCGGCGCATGGAGCATCAGGGCCTCGTCGCGCTCGATGGCACCATCAGACTCACGGAAGCCGGCACGCGACTGGCCGAGTCGGTCGTGCGGCGCCATCGACTCGCGGAGCGCCTGCTGACCGACATCCTCGGCCTCTCCTGGGCCGAGGCCCACCAGGAAGCCGGCAAGTGGGAGCACGTGATCTCCGACTCGGTCGAACAAGCGATGGTTCGCCTGCTCCACGACCCGACGACCTGCCCTCATGGCAATCCGATCCCCGGCACGAAATACGAGGCACCCGAGACCGTCACCCTGTCCGAGCTCGGCGTCGGCGCAGAGTTCACGGTGTCCCGCATCCCCGAGGAGCTGGAGTTCTCCCCCGGTCTGCTCGAGTTCCTCGAGGGCGCATCGTTGCTGCCCGGTCGGGCCGGCACGATCACCGCATCTTCACCTGACGGCACGACCACCGTCGAGATCGCAGGTCAGCACGTCGGCATCGGCTCCTTCGCCAGCGCCCGCATCCTGGTGACGGCCGACACCTGAGCCGCGGCGAACAGCCGCGGTCCGCCCGCTCCCTGGGGCACAGTTGAGCGATGAGAAGTTGTCATGCGCTGGCCAAGTTGGTGTCCGGTCTGATCGCCGCCGGCCTCGCCCTCACGCTGCTGGTCGTGCTCAGGCCGGCCGATGCACGGATCCGCGATACTCGCCGGCAAGCGAGTGATGTCAGCAACCCCTGGCTTCACCGGCGAGTCATCAGCATCGCCCACGCTGGTGGCGAGAACGAAGATCCGCGCGAGACGCCGTTCGCCTTCACCGAAGCGCTCCGCAAGGGCGCCACCGTGCTCGAGCTCAACGTGCAGTTGGCCGCAGACGGCACGCTCGTCGTCATGCACAGCGACACGGTGGACTCGACCACCAACGGCCACGGGCGCCTTGACGCGTTCACGTATCCGCAGCTCTTGCGTCTGGACCACGCCTACAAGTTCGTGCCGGGACAGGTTTCGTGCGAGCGCTGCCGCATCACCGACTACATCTACCGCGGGGTCCGCACCGGTGACGTGCATCCGCCCCCCGGCTTCACGCCTGGCGACTTCACCATCACCACAGCCCGGGCGCTGTTCGAGCGGTATCCCGACACCTACCTCGACATCGAGATCAAGCGGTCCGGGCAACCCGCCCGAGCTGCAGCTCGCGCCCTCGCTTCACTCATCCGCAGGTTCCATCGCGCCGATCGCACAGTCGTCGTGTCATTCGACGACGCCATCATCCGGTACTTCCAGACCCTGGCCCCTGGCGTCGACACCAGCCCCGGCACCCAGGGCGTCGCTGACTTCTTCGCCACGCGGAAGCCCCAACCACGGTTCCGAATCCTCCAGGTGCCGCCGACCTACTCGGGGATAACGCTGGTCACCCCCGAGTTCGTGCGCGACGCCCATGCCGCAGGTCTCGCGGTGTGGGTGTGGGCCGAGACCGACGAGCAGGACAGGTACGCCTTCTATCGCAAGCTCATCGGCATGGGCGTCGACGGACTGCTCGGATCCCGACCCACCGACGCGGCGCGGGCGATCGCCGACACACGCACTGCGTGGCACGCGGCCGATCACCCGCTGCCCTCCCAGTCTCGGCCGCCGGCAGGACCTGCGGCGATGGCGACCGGGAGCCTTGCATTGACGGGCTGAACGATCGCGGGACGCGATGCGGCGGGTTGCGTGGCATCCTCGGTCGGCATCGGAGTCGTCGCCGCTCACACGATGAAGCGTCGGACGACGGGGACAGGCTAGGGAGCGAACGTGCTGCGACGGCTGCGTGAGCGCAACGAATGGAAGCTCGCCAGCGTCCTGGCACGCGCGGATCGTGCACTCGCCGTCGCATGGTGGATCATCCTGGTGCTCCGCAGCGCCCTGCCCGCCCTGTTCGCCATCGCCATGGGGGCGCTCATCGGCGCTGTGCAGGGGGGCGACGAACTTGCGGTTCCGCTCTGCCTCGTCGGCGTGGTGTTCGTCCTCCTGCAAGTCCTCGCTCCGTTGCACCAGGCAGTCGGCGCCAACCTCGGAAGCCGCACATCGGCCTGGCTCTATGACCGGCTCACCAGGGCCTGCGTCGGCCCGCCCGGAATGGGCCACCTCGAGGACCCACAGCTCACCAGCGATCTCACGATGGCCCGGGACTTCGATCTCGGGCACGCCGGCCCACCGCTCTCGCTCTCGATGGATTTCATCGCCTCCGGTCTCGTCGAGTTCTTCGCCGGAGTGGCTTCCGCGATGGTCCTCGCCGCCTACGCGTGGTGGGCGGCGATCCTCCTGACCGGCGCCTGGCTGGCCACCCACTGGTTGCTCAGGGAGAGCGGCGTGTGGAAGGACCGAAACACCGAGGAGGTCCGCGAGGCCCAACGCCATGCCGACTACGCCTACCGGCTCGCGGTCGATCCCCCGGCGGCCAAGGAGCTGCGGCTGTTCGGACTCGCCGAGTGGACGATCGACCGCTTCAAGAGTCGACGCCAGCGACTGTTCGAGCTGCAGTGGCACGCCACGCGCCTGCGCGAACGGCCGGTGCTGTGGAGCCTCCTGCTCGTCGCTTCGGCAAACGTCGTCGTGTTCTGGTCCCTCGCCGACGGAGCGGCCAGCGGCCGGCTCGATCTGCAGCAGGTTGTCGTCTATGCCCAGGTGGCCGTCGGCACGAGCATGATCGCCTTCGGTGGCCTGTCCTGGGCCCTCGACGGGGCGGCCGCCCCCGCGGCCGCAACGTTGCGGCTCCAGCCTGCGATGGCCTTCGCCGGTGCTCTGTCGAGAGCTGACACGCCTCGGCCGGCCGACGGCATCCCCGCCCACGAGATCCGGTTCCGTGACGTCACGTTCGGTTACCCGACCAGTGACCGGCCGGTGCTCGAAGGCCTCGACCTCACGATCCCGGCCGGGTCGAGCCTTGCCATCGTCGGGCAGAACGGGGCCGGTAAGACGACCCTTGCCAAGTTGTTGTGCAGGCTCTACGACCCCCAGGTCGGCGCCATCGAGGTCGACGGGAACGACCTGCGCGAGCTCGATCTCGAGATTTGGCGATCGCGGCTCACCGCTGTGTTCCAGGACTTCACCCGCTTCGAGCTGACTCTGCGGGACAACGTCGCGCCCGCCGGCGCTCCTGACCATGCGGTGCTGGCGGCACTGGCCGAGGCGGGCGCAGCCGACCTGGCGAGCCTGGACACGATCCTGGCCCGCGGCTACGAGGGC
>JBBSGQ010000224.1:0-6374 GCA_038253965.1 Acidimicrobiales bacterium
CCGAGCTCCTTCGCTTTGGCATCGAGGGTGGCTCGCCCAGCCATCTCCGACACCACGAACCGGGTGCCGTTGCCGACCGCTTCCGGATCGACGTGCTCGTAGGCGTCTTTGCGGCGGGCTATGGCCGAGACGTGCAGCCCCGCCTTGTGCGCGAACGCCGACATCCCGACGTAGGGCTGCTGCGGGTTCGGCGTGATGTTCACCAACTCTGCGATGTGGTGCGCAACCGGCGTCAGGCGCTCCAGGTGACCCTCAGGGAGAGTGCCAACGCCCATCTTCAGTGTGAGGGCCGGGATGATCGTGGTGAGGTTGCAGTTGCCCGTGCGCTCGCCATATCCGTTGATCGTCCCCTGCACCTGCACCGCCCCGGCCCTGACACCGGCCAGCGCGTTCGCCACGCCGCAACCGCTGTCGTCGTGGAGATGCACACCGATCTTGACATCGTCGCGGAAGTGGCGACTGATCTCACGCACGATCGCCTCGACCTCATGCGGCAACGTGCCACCGTTGGTGTCGCAGAGCACGAGCGTCTCGGCGCCGTGCTCGGCCGCGGCCTCGAGGACCCGAAGACTGAACTCCGGGTTGGCCTTCCAGCCGTCGAACAGGTGCTCGGCGTCGAACAGGACCCGCAGTCCCTCGCCGCTCAGGAACCGCACCGAGTCGGCCACCATGGCCTCGCCCTCGTCGAGGGTCGTCCGCAGCGCCTCGGTGACGTGGTAGTCCCAGCACTTGCCGACGATGCAGGTGGCCGACGTCCCGGCGGACACAAGGTTGCGCAGCGTAGCGTCGTCGTCGACCCTGCCCTTCACCCGCCGCGTGGACCCGAAGGCGACAAGCGTCGACCTGTGCAATCGCAGCTCGCGTCCGGCGCGCTCGAAGAACTCGACATCCTTGGGGTTGGCACCAGGCCATCCGCCCTCGATGAAGTGCACTCCGAGATGGTCGAGTTGTTCGGCGATGCGCAACTTGTCGTCGACGGTGAGCGATATGCCTTCCAGCTGTGATCCGTCGCGCAACGTCGTGTCATAGATCTCGACGGACTCGGGCAGGCCGGGATCGCGGATCACCGTGCGGTCCTGTTCGGTTCCCGGTCGATCACTCGTGGACATGTTCGACCCAATCCTTGTAGCGATCGGTCTGACCGCGCACAGCCTTGTGGAACTCTTCCGCTATCACCTTGGTCATCGGTCCGGGACACGGGATCTCGCGGTCATCGACGGAGTTGACCGGACTCACCTCCGCGGCAGTGCCGCAGACGAACATCTCCTCGGCGATGTACAGGTCGCTGCGGGCCAGGTTGTCGAGCGAACACTCGAAGTCGAGATCACGGGCGATGGTCATCACCGCGTGCTGGGTGATGCCTTCGAGCGCACCAGAGGCCAAAGGAGGACTGATCAGCTTGCCGTGGCGGGCGACGAAGATGTTCTCGCCGGTGCACTCGCTGATGAAGCCCTGCGGGTTCAACATGATCGCCTCGTCGTAACCCGCTTTGAGGGCCTCGACCTTGGCCAGTGACGAGTTCACGTAGTTGCCGGTGGTCTTGGCCGCCGGTGGCATCGAGTTGTGGTCGTGGCGGACCCAGGACGAGATCTTCATGCGCACGCCTCTGGTGATCGCGTCCTCGCCGAGGTATGCGCCCCACGGCCAGCAGGCGATGGCCACGTCGACGCTGCATGGCAGGGTGTTCAAACCCATCTCGCCGTACCCGAAGTAGGCGATCGGGCGGATGTAGCACGAGGGCAGTCCGCTGGCCCGCACGACCTGCTTCGTCGCATCCACGAGCTCCTCCACCGAGTAGGGCAACGCCATCATCATGATCTGGGCCGACTGGTGGAGACGCTCCATGTGCGGTGTGAGGCGGAACACAGCCGGTCCATCGGCTGTCTCGTATGCCCTGACACCCTCGAACACTCCCATCCCGTAGTGCAACGAGTGGGTGAGGATATGGATGCGAGCGTCGTCCCAGGCGACCATCTGGCCGTTCATCCAGATCTGCTCGGTGGGGGTGATCGGCATGACGAGCTCCTGTTTCTAGAGCCGGCCGGCGACTGCGTCGCCGATCTCGGTGGTTGTGGCGTTGGCATCCGTGGTCAGGTCGATCGTGGCACTGCAGGCAGCCCGAACGCGGTCAGCGGCCTCGGTGTCGCCGAGGAAGTCGAGCATCATGGCGGCGCTCAAGATGGCGGCGATGGGGTTGGCCTTCTGCTGGCCTGCGATGTCTGGGGCGGAACCGTGGACCGGCTCGAACATCGATGGAGAGCGGCGGGTCGGATCGAGGTTGCCTGAGGACGCAAAGCCGATACCCCCCGACACTGCGCCGGCGAGATCGGTGAGGATGTCGCCGAAGAGGTTGTCGGTGACGATGACGTCGTACTGCCGCGGATGTTGGACGAGGTGGATGCATGCCGCGTCGACGTGCTGGTAGGCGGTGGTGACATCGTCGAACTCCGCAGCCACTGCGTCGAACGTGCGCTGCCAGAGGTCACCGGCGAAGGTGAGCACGTTGGTCTTGTGGATCAGCGTGAGCTCCTTGCGATCGCGTGAACGGGCCAGCTCGAACGCGAACCGCACGCACCGCTCGACCCCCATGCGCGTGTTCACCGATCCCTGCGTGGCGATCTCATGTGGAGTCCCCTTGCGCAGGAAGCCGCCCTCGCCGGCGTAGGTGCCCTCGGTGTTCTCGCGCACGACAACGAAGTCGATGCCTTGAGCGACCAGCGTGAACGGTCGAAGGTTGACGTACTGGTCGAGAGCGAAGCGCATCTTCAGCAGCAGGCCCCGCTCGATGAGCCCGGGAGGCACGGCGGGTGTCCCCACCGCACCGAGCAGGATCGCATCGAACTGACGCAACTCATCGAGCACGTCGTCCGGCAGCACGATGCCGTCGCGCAGGTAGCGAGCACCGCCGAGATCGAACGCGACAGTGTCCAGGTCGGCGCCGGCCTTGGCCACGACCTTGAGGGCTTCGGCCACCACCTCGGGGCCGATGCCGTCACCTCCGATGACTGCTATGCGATGAGGCACTGTTCTCCGAACTTCGGGCCAGAACGAGAAAACCGCCCGCCTGGGGCGGACGGTCGGAAGCGCACGTCGAACCGACGTGCGCTACTGGATGATGACTACGAGGTTGCGTTGGATGAGCACCAGCTTGAAGTGTAGGCGGACTGGTCCAGTCATGTCACCCTGCCGCCCGTCATCGCTACTGTTGAGCAGATGTCCGAGACAGTGCACCTCTCCCGAGCAGCGTACGAGCGGCTCAAGGCCGAACACGACGACCTGGTCACCCGTGGTCGTATCGACATCGCACGCAAGATCGAGACGGCTCGCGAGCTCGGCGACCTCAGCGAGAACGGCGACTACCACGCGGCGAAGGAGGAGCAGGGCAAGATGCAAGGTCGCATCGTGCACCTGGCCAGCCTGCTCGAGAACGCAGAGATCGTGGAAGGCGTCGAGCATGCTGACGAGGTGGCCGCCGGAACCACCGTCTCGATCCGTTACGAGGGCGACGACGACGTGGAGCGCTACCTCCTCGGATCGATCGAGGAACGGGTCGAGGGAGTTGAGGTCATGTCGCCCAAGTCCCCGCTCGGTACTGCGTTGATCGGACACAAGCCTGGGGACGTCGTCGAGTACACCACCCCGACGGGCGCGACGCTGAAGGTCCAGCTCGTAGCCGTCGGGGACTGATGCCTGAGCCATCCGGCGCGACCGAAGCGACCGAAGCGGCCGATGCGAACGAAATACCCCAAACGCCCGGCGCTGCGCCGCGGCTCGGCGAAGGGATGGTGCCGGGGCCCGTCACCGCACCGGAGATCGGTGGCGCGCCCGCGCTTCCGCCGGGCCGTCAGATCGCGCTCCCAGGCCGGGGCACCACGTTCATGCGCGAAGTCGACGGCCCCGACGGCGCGCCGGTGCTGGTGCTGTTGCACGGGTGGAGCGTCGACGCCGACCTGAACTGGTTCGCATCGTACAAGCCCCTGGCAAGCGCTACCGCGTCATCGCACTCGACCATCGCGAGCTGCGCCGCAGCGATCCGGCGGGACTGTTGAGTGCGATGGCATCTCTCGGGCGGTTCCGTTCGACCGATTGGATCGGCGAGGTCGACGTGCCGGCCGCTTGTCTCATCACCATGGCGGACCGCACGGTGTCGCCCCTTCGCCAGCGGCGCTTGGCGGCCGCCATCCCGGGAGCCACGATCCACGAGGTGGACGGCCCGCACAACGTGTGCGCCACGGATCCCGAGCGCTTCCTGCCCCCGTTCCTCGAAGCCTGCGCATCGGTGACTGACCGACTCTGACGCCACCCACCGCTTCGATTTGGGTCGTTTGACCGCGCATATGCCAGGGAAACGACCCAAATTCGTGAGAGTGGGGGTCAACCCTTGGCGACCGCTCGTTCCATGCGCCGGGCAGCCTCGGCCACCGCCTTGCCGTACTTCCGGCCGGGCTCACGGGTCGTGCGCTCGATCGGGCCGGAGATGCCGATGGCGGCCAGCACCGCACCGTCCGGCCCTCTGACCGGCGCGCTCACCGAGGCGACGCCGGGCGCCCGCTCCTCCACGCTCTGGACCCACCGCCGGCGATGCGACATCGTGGCATCGGGATCGAGCAGGATCCGCCCTGCAGAGCCGACATCGAGCGGCAGTCGGGCTCCCACCGCGACGATCGTGCGCAGTTCGTTCGAGGAGTCGAACGCATCGACGCATACGCGACTGTGGCCGTCCCGGACGTACAGCTGCACGCTCTCCCCGGTGGTGGCGCGCAGCCACTCCAACGTCGGGCGGGCCGCCTCGATCACGGGGAACCGGGCGGCAGCCATGCGTCCGAGGGCGAGCAGCCGCAGTCCCAGGCCGAACCGACCCTCGCCGTCGCGCCGCAACAGGCCATGCTCCTCGAGCGCAACCGCGAGGCGGTACGTGGTGGCCCGGGACAGCCCGGTGATCGCAACCAGCTCGGCGAGTCCCAACGCCGTGTCGTGCTCCACGACTGCGTCGAGCACGGCGATCGACTTGTCGAGCACGCCCACACCGCTTATCGTGTGTTCCACCAGTTGACATTATTGTCTCATATATTGAGATACGCAAGCCCACGGAGTCGAGGCACACATGACGGCACCAAGAACGCTCAGCCAGAAGGTCTGGGACGACCACGTCGTGGCCCGACAGGACGGCGAACCGGACCTCCTGTACGTCGACCTGCATCTGGTCCACGAGGTGACCAGCCCCCAGGCGTTCGACGGCCTGCGACTGAGCGATCGGACCGTCCGCCGGCCCGACCTCACGGTTGCCACCGAGGACCACAACGTCCCGACCACGAACACGCACCTCGAGATCGCCGACCCCGTCTCACGCATCCAGATCGACACACTGCGCCGCAACTGCGCCGAGTTCGGGATCACGCTCCACTCCATGGGCATGCCCGGCCAGGGCATCGTGCACGTGATCGGCCCGGAACAGGGCCTCACGTTGCCCGGCATGACCATCGTCTGCGGTGACAGCCACACCTCGACCCACGGAGCGTTCGGAGCCCTGGCCTTCGGCATCGGCACGAGCGAGGTGGAACACGTGCTGGCGACCCAGACGCTCCCCCAACAACCAGCCAGCACGCTGGCCATCACCGTCCACGGCGACCTGCCTGCGGGGTCCGCTGCCAAAGATGTGATCCTGGCCATCCTGGGTCGCATCGGGACGGGCGGCGGCATCGGCCACATCGCTGAGTACCGAGGATCGACCATCCGGGCACTGTCGATGGAAGGCCGGATGACCGTGTGCAACATGTCGATCGAAGCGGGAGCGAAGGCCGGGCTCATCGCCCCTGACGACACGACGTTCGCCTACCTGCGGGGCCGCGCCCATGCGCCGAGCGACGCTGATTGGGACAACGCGGTCAGCGCCTGGCGGGACCTCGTCACCGATGACGACGCTGCGTTCGATCAGGAGGTCACCCTCGACGCAGCCGAGATCCGTCCGCACGTCTCATGGGGCACGAACCCCGGCCAGGTCGTCCCCATCACCGAGCGGGTACCCGACCCGGCGAGCTTCGCCGACCCGAGCGACCGCTCGGCCGCCGAACGGGCGCTCGAGTACATGGGTCTCACCGCCGGCACGCCGATCTCCGACATCGGTGTCGACACCGTGTTCATCGGCTCGTGCACCAACAGCCGCATCGAGGATCTTCGAGCGGCCGCCGCAGTAGTCTCCGCGGCGCTCGCCAAAGGCAACCGGGTGGCCTCCAACGTGCGCACGCTCGTCGTGCCCGGCTCGTGGGCGGTCAAGGTCGCGGCCGAGGCGGAAGGCCTCGACCGCATCTTCGCCGAGGCGGGGTTCGACTGGCGCGACCCCGGCTGCTCCATGTGCCTGGCCATGAACCCCGACA
>JBBSGQ010000225.1:0-6370 GCA_038253965.1 Acidimicrobiales bacterium
AGGTTGTCTCCTCTGCTTTGATCGACTATCGTCGATAGTCGATGGATGCTGAGATGCTGGATCGCCAGTCAGCGGAGCGATACGCGAGTTGGTTCAAGGCATTGGCCGACCCAACCCGGGTCCAGTTGGTGACGCTGCTGGCAAAGCACCGCCAACCAATGACCGTCGGCGAGATCGTTTCGGCATCCAGCGTGGGCCAGTCGACGGTGTCGCACCACCTCAAGGCTCTGGCTGAGGTGCGGTTCGTCCTCAGTGAACAGCGGGGAACGGCTAGGTGGTATCGGATCAACGAGGCATGTGTGGACTGCTTCCCATCTGCCGCCGACATCGTGATGGGCCATCAGGTACCGGACCCGCCCGCCTGTGACGGCCCTCAGCGAAAATCGGCACGACCGGCTCCGGTCCACTCCACCAGGGTGCGGCGCCGACTGGCCGAGACCAGACCTGCACCCCCCAAGCAGCCAACATGAAAGAGGCCCGCCATGACCGAGCACACCGACATCCGCGAGAGCGTTCGACGCCGTTACGCCGCGGCGGCAGCCAGCTCCGCGAGGGGTGAGTACGAGCAGTCCCGAGCCGCCGAGGCGTCATGTTGCGGCGCGGAGCCTGTGACTACCACCGATCAGCAGGGCAGGGTCGTCTTCGGCGCCGAGCTGTACAACGCCGATAGCGCTGAGGGGGCGCCGGACGCCGCTGTTGCCGCCTCTCTTGGCTGCGGTGTACCCACAGCCGTCGCCAACCTTCATCCAGGCGAAATCGTCCTGGACCTCGGATCAGGGGCGGGCGCCGACGTGTTGATCTCAGCCCGCCGCGTCGCCCCAAGGGGTCGGGCTATCGGACTCGACATGACGACTGAGATGCTCGAACTCGCCCGGCTGAACGCCGCCGAAGCAGGCGTTGGCAACGTCGAGTTCATCCAGGGCTACCTCGAGGACATCCCACTGCCCTCCGCCAGCGTCGACGTCGTCATCTCCAACTGCGTCATCAACCTGGCTGCTGACAAGCAGGTCGTGCTCCGAGAGGCCGCCCGCGTTCTACGCCCCGGAGGCCGCTTCGCCGTCTCGGACGTTCTCGCCGACCCCGATATGGACGACGCAACCCGAGCCGACACCATCCAGTGGACCGGCTGCATCGCCGGCGCGCTCACCGAGGTCCAGTACCGCACCGCTCTCACCGACGCCGGCCTCGTAGACGTCGAGACCACGGAGACCCACCGCGTCCACCCCCACGCCGTGGCCGCCATCATTCGTGCTCGGAAGCCCGCGGCACAGAGAGGCAGTGACTCGCCGTCACCGACCCCAGTCTGAGACACCAACAGGGGGGCAGGGTCGCTGCTCCAGCCCGAGGCCGAGCGACTGCTTCGGTCTCTTGTCTGCGTTGATGCCGGGCCGGCGTTCTCTCAGTTAGCCGTTCGGCCGCAGCCCCACCGTTCGAAGCCAGGGACACGTGTAGGGACAGTCGGGGATCTCTTCATCAGTCGTGCGCAACTGGCGACCGCGAGCCCAGCTCGACGCGCGCCCTGCCGCATTGCAACGCGTCGGCCTATGACCGGGCCGCTGCGATGACCTTCATGCACTCCGCCGGGTGGGTGAGGGGGAGGTCGTGGCGGCCTGTCCGTTCGGTCAACTCAATGTTGTTGTGCGCGTCACCCAGGCGTCGTAGATGGCCGTGGTCGACGACGGGGTCGTGGTGGCCGGCGACGAGGTGTACGGGACAGCTGATGCGCTCAAGCCAGGTGGATCCCTCCGCGGCAAGGATGACCTGTTGGAGGGTCTGGGAGTATGAGCTCCAGGTGTGCTGGACGGCGTCTGCAGCGATCTCGGGCGGTAGCCCAGGGTGGGTGAGCACAGCGAGCCGGGCTGCGAGACGTCTGTGGTCACAGACCCACCGGCACGCGTTTTCGGCGCTACGTCCTGGTAGGACGAATAGGCGGCCCATCGGGCTGGTGGCGGTGACGTGGGCGCGGGCGGCTGCCGGGTCGGGATAAAGAGGCGGGCCGAACGCCACGACGGCATCGATGCGTTCTGGGTCGGTGAAGGCGAGGCGAATTGCTATGAGGCCGCCGAGGGAGTGCGCGCCGATGACAACCGGCTCGTCGACCCCGAGGTCGTCAAGGCAGGCACGCACTGCGTCGACGTGATCGTCGGGCCCGTACCCGTGGTCGGGGCGCGGGGATCGGCCGAAACCGAGTAGGTCGGGAACGACCAGTCGATGGTGGTCGGCGAGCCGGTCGAAAGCGCCGCCCCAGTAGAGGCCCGACGCGACCAGACCGTGCAGCAGCAGGATGGGCGGGCCGGTGTCGCCGAGTAGGCGAACGCTCAGCAAGGACGTCTCGACGACGCTCCCGGCGGGCGGTGCCCATCGGGCCCGGTGAGCGCGGCGGTGGGCGTAGGTCGCCGCAGAGACCCCAGCGACAGCCATGCCGGTCCTCACAGCGGCGCGATGCCGGCGCTTAGGGGACATGGTCGGGGCGCACGAGCCGTGATCGTTGTCGTCGATGTAGCTGTGCAGCACTTCCATCACGCCGCGCCTGGACGATGACGTGCGGGCTCGGTCGCAGCAGTCACCGGAACGCTCACCGACTTGGACGACGTGCGTGAGGTCGACGGGGCCTCGACCGCGCCGACGTCACGGTCATAGCCGGGCACCTAGTCGATGATGCGGCGGTGCGAGCGGTCATCGAGGAAGCGGTTACGAGCTCGCTGGTTGACCGTACCGGCCAGGGTCAGCGACGAACCGGTCCCGGCATGCCTCGGAGCAGAAGAACACGCGCTCAGAGCGCCACTCGAGCGTGACGAGGCAGGCTTCCGGGTCGATAACCATTCCGCACACGGGATCGACCGGACGTGGCGCGCGTGACGAGCCCACCTCGAAGAGCTCGATCTCGTCGCTGACACCTTTGAGGGCGCGCCAGCCGATGGAGTCGACCGCTTCGTCAGCGTCGAGCTCGCGACGGACGGTGTCGGTGACGAGGAACTGGCCCCGGGTCGCTTGGGATGTGACCCGCGCTGCGACGTTCACTGTCGTGCCCAGGTAGTCGCCCTCCCGGTACAGGGCGACGCCGGAGTGTGCGCCGAGGCGCACGTCGGGGAATTGCTGTTCGACCGCCGCTTTGGCCATGATCGACCGGCCGCAGCTCACCACCTGGGTGCCGGATGGGAACACGAGCATGAACTCGTCGCCGATCTGCTTGAGGACACGGCCGTCGCATTCGCTGGCTGCTTCGCGCACGAGGTGCGAGAAGCGTTCGATGACGACAGCCGCGGCCGTGTCGCCCATCGCCTCGGTCATCGGCGTGAAGTTGGCGAGGTCGACGAACAGCACTGCGACCGTCATCTGTCCAATGGCGCCGTCATCGCCGGCGACGTCTTCGGCGAGGTGCAGCACCATGTCCTCTCGCATGGCCCGCTGCCACGCCTTGCGGTGGAAGTAGAGGACCGCCGGCTCGACCAGGCCCTCCAGCGGGGCGCTCACCTGCTCGGTGGCGGCGTCGAGTTCGGTGCCGGTGAGTCCCTCGGCTCGGAGACGCTCGTGAACGTAGAAGTGAAACAGCCGTGTCTCGGCCTCGGCTACCCGGGTGAGCGCATCGTTGAGGACCCGGACCAGCTGCAGCAGAGCGTCGATCGGCATGCCCGCCTCGAGCGCGAACGCAAAGACACGCAGGTTCTCGAGGTCCTCGTCGAACGCCTCGGGTTGATCGCCCAGCCCCGACGCCACCCACAGACGCCGCACCACCGCTTCGTCGAGACCGGCAGCGCTCGCCGCCTCAGCAACGCTGTGCGTCTGTCGGGGATCGGTGCCTGCGATCAGGTCTAGGAACCGGCCAATGACATCGTCGCCTTCGCAGGCACGCGCGATGGCCTCGGCGGTGATGCCCCGACGCACCGCGAAGCTCACCAACCGAGCTCGACCGAGCGCATCCGATCGGAACGCCGCGCCATCTCTCGGCAGCAGGCCGAGCTTGTCCCAGTGCCGGATCCGTGGGACCGGTTCCCGTGTCGCCTCGGCGAGCTCGTCGAACGACAGTCCTTCAGTCGCCATGCGCCGACCTCACAGAGGTCTGTTTGCCGCCGGCAGAGATCGCCGCCACCATGACGATCTGCGTGCCGTCGAGGAAGTCGACGCTCATTGCTGGGGGTCCCGGTATCGAAGGTCCCAGCTGGACCCTTCATCGGTGGAGCGGTAGATGCCGGTGACGTCGTCCTCGTCGTGGACCGCGACGAACAGAGCCTTGGATGTGGCGAGGAAGGCTTGGGGTTCGCCGGGGAGCTTTCCGGCACGGTTCCACTCGGACCCGGCGCGGTGCCAGGCGTGGCCGCTGACGTCGGCGCCCCACAGTCCTGCCTTGGGATCCCAGCTCAAGGTGACGAGGCGGGGACCGTCCGCACCGGTCCAGGTGCGGCCGCCGTCGGTCGACTCGGTCAGCCCGTCAGCGGGGGCGCCGACGATGTGGTCGGCATCGTCGGGGTCAACGGCGAACCCGACAAGGTCCATCGTCGACCGCGTGTCCCAGTTGCGCCGGTCGCTGGACACCATGAACCGACCGGTACCGGAGTCCCAGCCGTAGACCCGGTCGTGAGCGAAGGCCAGGCCATGGAAGTCAACCTCGCCGCTGAGGGAGAGCGCGGTCCAGGTGGCGCCGGCATCGGTGGACTCGATCAGCCCGAGCCGGCCCGGCTGCCCCCGCTGCATGCCTGCGACATCGGGGTGTCCGGAGCCGAGAAAGTGGTCGGGACCGGCAACAGTGAAGCCCATGGTGTCCTGGAAGCTGTCGCCGATGCGCACCGCGGCGTCGTCATTGGCCGGGATGCGGAATGACCCGTAGTGAGTGGCGATGATCAGTGATCCATCGGCCGGGTTGGTGCCGAGACCGTGGACATGAGAGACCCCGGGATCACCGGCCACCTTCCCCGCTCGGCGGTCGTCGCTGCGCCCGGCGATGCGCACACCTGCCCACAGGATCATCAGGACTGGGACGGGGGCGGCGACGAGCAGCGCGATGTGCGCACCCCGACGGCCAGGCCGGCGCAACTGGCGCTGTCGTGATCGGGGGGTCATGCCCAGCCACCTCCTGGACTGAGGTAATGCGGATGATGGAGAGGCACCAGGCGGCGCCATGGCCTCAGTCTCATGGAAGCCGGGCGGCGCCGAGGATCTTGGGAGCCGCCTGAGCGGAGAGCCAGTCGGGGGCGAACCGAAACCGACGGATGCTGGTGATTTCGAAGCCGGAGTGGGTGATCGCGCTCTCGGTGTCACGAGTGACGTGACACCCGCCCGAAACGTAGGGATGCACGACGTCCACGCCACGTTGGAACCGGGCGAACCGGGGACTCTCGGCGAGCACATGCTCATAGAAGCGCAGCTCGCCACCCGGGCGCAGGACGCGCCGGACTTCGGCGAGGGCTTGGCGCTGGTCGGCAACCGAACACAACACCAACGAGCACACCGCGGCGTCGCAGCTGCCGTCCTCCGCAGGCAGCGAATCGGCGGTGCCATCGACGACGGAGACCCCGACCTTGGCGGCTGCGGCCGCTACCTGGGCGAGCTTGCGCAGGTGCGGCTCGGGCTCGACGGCGATCACCTCGGTCACGGTGAACGGATAGTGCGCGAAGTTCAGGCCGTTACCAGCGCCGACCTCCACCACCCGGCCTTCGAGCCCAGCGAGCATCTCGTCGCGGTGCTCGGCCGCACCCTTGGCTTCGGCTGCACCGCTGATCCGCGCGTAGATGCGGGCGAAGATCGGATGCCGGACCTGACTGGTCACGGCTCGGCTGTCACCCGACGGTTCTCCGCGACGTCGGTCGCGGAAGACTCGTCGCCGCATGCCCTGCGGGCGTTGCTGCGGCGCAGGCCAACCGCGGCGAGCACCATCCCACCGATGCACATGAGCCCACACAGCAGAACCGGCAGGATCGCGAGTCCAAATACCCATTCCATGTCGACACCTCCAGGATTACGACCTCAAACGAGTAAACTACTACGCGTGTGTAGTTGTCAAGGCGGGGTGGGCGAGCCGCCGAAAGGCGATCACCACCAGGCACACCCATCCCGCCGTACACACGATGCCGCCGGCAATCGCACCGGCAATGTCGCCTCCGGACAGCGCGTCGTTCCGGCCCGAGGTCATCATCGACATCCCGCCCTGGAGGGCGACCGCGGAGACGATGCCAACGAGCGTGGCCAGCACCAGCGCCGACAACGCGACCGGCGCGACGGGCAGGCGAGGCAACAGCGGTTCGGTGCCCTGCTCGAGCTGGTCGACCCGCACCGCCAGCAGCTCCGGGCCGGCCATCGCAGCAGCGGCATCGAGCTCGTCCCACCCCGGCCCGGCGACCACCTTGAACAGCGCCCCAGCCAGCGCAGGACGGCC
>JBBSGQ010000226.1:0-6281 GCA_038253965.1 Acidimicrobiales bacterium
AACAACATGCGGACCATCGCGTTCAGCTCGCTCACTGCCTCGCCACCGGATTCGTAGAGCTCGTCGACGCGGACGTTGTCGAGAACACCGTCGCCCATCTTCCAGAAGATCCAGAAGCGGTTCCACTCGCTGTAGGACGGCACATGGGCGTACAGCCACCGCTGCCCGGCCGGCACCTCGTCGTGGTATTCGGGGGTCGGGCCCAACCATGCAGGTGTGCGCTGGAACACGACGAGCTCCCCGACCAGGGGAGCGATCTCAGGGATGAACTGCACGGCGCTCGCCCCGGTCCCGATCACCGCCACCCGCTTGCCTCGAAGGTCAGCGGAGTGATCCCAGCGGGCAGAGTGGAACGTCACCCCTTCGAAGGTGTCGCGACCCTCGATGTCGGGAAAGGACGGGCGGTTGAGCTGACCGACCGCGCTGATCACTGCGCTGGCCTCGACTGACTCCTCGGGGCCGTCGGCCATACGCACCCGCACTGTCCAGCGCAGGTCGGTGTCCGACCATGTGCACGAGAGCACCTCAGTGCCGAAGCGCACGTGATCCCGCAGCCCGAACGCCTGGGCGCACTGCAAGAAGTAGTCGAGCAGCACATCCTGGGTCGAGAAGTGCAGCGGCCAGTCGTGGCGTTGAGCGAAGGAATAGCTGTAGTTGTGGTTTGGGTTGTCGACCCGACAGCCCGGATAGCTGTTCTCGAGCCAGGTACCGCCGACCTCGTCGTTCTTCTCGAAGATCGTGAACGGGATGCCGGCCTGCTGCAACCGATGAGCGACGACCAGGCCCGACATGCCCGAGCCGATGATCACCACTCGGAAGTCAACGCCGGGGGCGACGTCGTCGACCGACCACCCCGGGGCCCGGCGATCGACGCCCTGATACGCCAGCTCCTCCTCCAGGAGCGGAAGGTACGCGGCCATCTGCGCGCCCCCGACCGCGAACTCCATGATGTGCAGCAGCTGCTCGTCAGACGGTGGGCGGGCCGGTTGACAGCCGCCGTCGCGGTAGTGGATCAGGGCATCGAGCGCGAGCTGACGAGCTTGATCTAGCTGCGCATCGGTCAGTCCGCCTTGTGGCATCGCAGTGAGCAGCGGATCGGGCCGCAGCTCAGCACTCAGGAGCGTGGTGTCGCCGGTGAGGTACGCCAATGCCGGGAGCAGCGGCGGGATCTCTGCCTGTTCGAGGGCTTCTCGGATCTCGTCGTCGGAGGCAGTTATCGGCTGGATCGATGTCCCGAAGCCGAGCACGGGGGCGGCATCGCTCATGGTGACATCTTGCCGCGAACTGTAAGGGCCGAACCAGGGGATCGCCGGGCTCCCGCGGGACGAGGTCTACGAGCCCGAGCGTACGCTCTGCCCTGCCGCCTACCGGACGGTTCCGCTAAGACCGAAGTAGTACTGCTCCGTGCCGACAGGCTAGAAGGTGCGCTCTCGGTGTCAGGGGTGCATCCTTGTTATCTACTGGACCCCCTGGAGAGAACCATGAGTGACGAGGTTCCCGCCGTAATCCCCCGCAAAGAGCGTTTGGAACGAGAGCGGACCCGGCGTCGCCGTCGCCAGTTGCTGTGGGCGGTTCCCGTTGTCGCGCTCGTGATCGCAGCCATCGTGTTCGTGGTGACCAGGTCCGATTCGAACAGCCAGCGGGCCACCCGCACGCGATCCGGCGCCGGTGCGACCGGCACCACCACCGAACGGTCCACGTCATCGAGCACCGAACCTTCGTCGACCACGGAGAAATCATCGACGACCACTGCGAAGCCTCCGCCGACAGTTCCGTTCGCGCTCCCGCAGGCCAACCTCAAGGCACCTCCCGACCCGCCGGTCGGCTACTACCGGTCGGGCAAGCTGTACCTCGAGGGTTCGGTGCATTCAGAGAAGGTGGCCGCCGGATACCTCCGCAAGGCCCGGTCCGTCCTCGGCGCGGGCGCCATCGTCATGAACATGAAACGCGACCCTCGCGTCCCGGTGGGGACCGCGCGAGTCATCGTGGAGGAGCAGTTCCAGTTCCCGACCGGCTCGTCGGCCCTCGACCCCAAGTTCGCCGGCTTGCTCGCCGTCGGGGCCGACGCCCTGAAGAAGATCCCTGAGTCCACCTTGGTGATCACCGGTTACACAGACAACGTCGGTTCAGCGGAGGTCAATCAGAGCCTGTCCGAACAACGGGCCCAGCTGGTCGTGAATTTCATGGTGGCCCACGGAGTTCCGGCCAATCGCGTCATCGCGATCGGTCGAGGCGAGGCCGATCCCATCGCCAGCAACGACACGCTCGAGGGCCGTCGCAAGAACCGCCGGATCGAAGGAACGCTGGAGGGCATCAAACCCTGACGCCACTCGGCCCCACCGGCGTTGGCGCCGGCTCCGTGCCCGGAACGGTCATCGGTGGGAGGATGACTGCTTCCGGCTCGAGGAGGAGCGCATGGCAGAGGTTCACACCGTCCGGGGTCCGGTTGACAGCGCTGATCTCGGGCGGACGTACATGCACGAGCACATCTTCGTTCTCGACGCCGACGTGCAGCAGAACTACCCACAAGAGTGGGGCGACGAGGAGACCCGTATAGCCGACGCGGTACAAAAGTTGACGGCGCTGTCAGCGTCCGGCGTACGCACGATCGTCGACCCGACAGTCATCGGGCTCGGTCGGTACATCCCTCGCATACAACGGATCGCCGAGCTGGTTCCGGATCTCAACATCGTCGTGGCGACTGGCTGTTACACCTACGACGACGTGCCGTTCTTCTTCCATTACCGAGGGCCTGCACTGGAGCCGTTCGTCGGTCAGCCGGTTCCCGAGCCGATGGTGGATCTGTTCGTCGGCGACATCACGGACGGCATCGCTGGTACCGGGGTCAAGGCGGGCATGCTGAAGTGCGCCATCGATCGACAGGGCCTGACCGGTGGTGTCGAGAGGGTGATGCGCGCCGTTGCCAAGGCCCATCGCCTGACCGGTGTGCCGATCACGATCCACACGCACCCTGGCACGCAGACCGGTCTTGCGGCACAGCAGGTCTTGGCCGATGAAGGGGTGGATCCGAGACGCGTCGTCCTCGGTCACAGCGGCGACACGACTGATGCCGAGCACCTCCAGCAGTTGGCGGAGGCGGGCTTCATGCTGGGCATGGACCGGTTCGGCGTGAACCTCGACACCACGTTCGAGGCTCGTGCCGACGTCGTCGTGGAGATGTGCCAGCGCGGCCACGCCGAGAACATGGTGCTGGCCCACGACGCCTCGTGCTACATCGACTGGCTTGAACCCTCCGTCATGGACTTCCTGCCGCAGTGGCACTACCTGCACATCGAGCAGGAGGTGTTGCCGTACCTGCGCGACCACGGTGTCACCGACGAGCAGATCGACCTGATGCTGGTCGGCAACCCGCGCCGGTTCTTCGAGCGCGTCGGTGCTTATTGAGCGACCGGTGGGGCCCAGCTGATCGACTGATCGACGGTGATCTGCTCACGAGACAAAGCCAGCAGGCCAGGAGGCGGTCGAAGCCAGCACCCGGGCGAAGGCCTCAGGATGCCCGAGATGGGGAAAGTGGCCGGAGCCGGGCAACACCGTGATGGTGGCGCCGGGCAACACCTCGTTCAGCCAGGAGCGGTAGTCCGCCTCGAGCACGGAACCGGTCACGATCTCGTAGGGAACAGCCACCTTGCGGATGGCTGCCAGCGTTGTGGCCACCTCCTCCGCCAGCTCTTCGGGTTCGCTGTCGAGCACCTGGGCCCAGTAACCGAGGACCAGCTCCTGGACGGGGGTGCTGGTGGTTCGCACGAGCTCCTGGGCGGCGGGCGAAAGCACTTCGGGGTGCATGCTCGTGAGGAACATCTGCCACATGGCATCGAAGTCGGGACCACGCAGCCTGTCAGCGAGCTGGTGCAGCAGACGGGAGAAGGGGGCGGTTTGCAAAGGCTGGTCGACGTTGACGACGCCGCTGGTGGGAAAGTTGCCGGCATAGAAAGTGGCCACGATAGCTCCGATGGAATGGCCGACGACGACCGGTGACCGCAGTCGTGCAGCCTCGGCAGACGCATGCACTGCTCGCATCACGCTCTCGCCGTCGTAGGCGGCGATGCCGGCGCTACCCCCGTGCCCGGGTAGGTCGACCGCCAGCACCCGTCGGCCGGGATCGATCCGGCGAAGCTCGTCGAGGGCAGGACGCCACATCGTGCGGTCGAAGGTGAGGCCGTGCAAGAGGAGCAGGGGCGCACGGGAGTCGTCGTCTCCCTCGCTGTCGGCCGCGAGTCCCGCGAAGGGTGATGATGTCGCTCCGGTGGCCATGCCGCGGGAGTCTTTCCCGTTCGGAAGCGACCTTCAACCTGGGGGACCGATAGCCCGTCACCGTCCGCCACGCCGCAGCGGCCTCTCAGGTGTCAGGGCATCGGCCCAGGTCCGGACCTCGGGGCCCCAGGACCAGCAGGCGCGGGGTCGCTAACCTGGCCCGATGAGTGCTGTCGAGGTGTTCGTGGATCCGAGTTGCCCGTGGGCGTGGATCACGTCGCGTTGGATCAAGGAGGTGGCGCCGCAGCGCGAGTTGACGATCACCTGGCGGTCCTACTGCCTCGAGATCCGTGATGACTATGGCGTTGCTCCCACTGTGCCAGAGGAGCTCCGCGAGGTCGCGATAGCGGCTCATGCCGTCGCGCACCGGATGCTGCGGATCTTCGAGGCAACCCGGGTTCAGGCCGGTGAGAGCGCGGTGGATGCGCTCTACACCGATTGGGGACGCCGGTTCTTCGCGGCCGATCGACCAGGCGACGATGATCTTCTCTCGGCGTGCCTCGGCGCATGCGACCTCGACCGCAATCTCGTCGACGCCGCCGGGGACGACAAGTGGGATGCGCCGATCGTCGAGGCGATGGAGGTCGCGTACGCGTTCGGTGGGCCCAGGACGCAGACACCGACGATCGTCATCGGCGGCGATCCACCGCACGGCTTCAAGGGTCCGGTGATGGCGCCGGCCCCGACAGGCGAGGCCGCCACCCGGCTGTGGGACGCCATCCAGGTGATCTCCCAGGAGCCGGGGTTCTTCGAGATCTCGCGGCCGCGCACCAACCCGCCCAGGGCACCTCGACCTGCCTGATCTTCGAACCGGCGCGAGCACGCCGCACGATCGGCTCCGCCGCGTCCTCGTCGATGACCCATGGCCGGTCACTGCCGTTGCCGAAGCCCATCATCCCGACGCAGATCCGAGAGACCCGGAGGCCTGATGCCCCGAGATTGCTACTCGGGCGCGCTGGCGTGTCGGAGGGTCAGGACGGACCGCACGATGAGGCCGAGGGCGACCAGCCAAATGACCGAGAGGACGATGAGGAGGCCGCGGCCGTAGTCGCCGGGCAGGATCGAGGGGTCTTCTCGCAGGGGAACCCCGACCCGGTACACCGGCCATGCTGTGACGGTCACCAACGCGCTGACGATGAGGCCGGCCTGGATCGGTCCGCGTATGCGGGGCGAGATGATCCGGCTGAGGATCAGCCCGATGATGCACACCGTCGGAGCGACGAACAGGTCATGGACGATGGCGAGCCCCACGGTCCACTTCCCGACGTCTCTCCACGGGACCGTCCCGGCGAAGTGGTGGGCCTTGCCGAACACCCCAACCAGGCCGACGGTGATGACCCCCCACCCGACGGCGAGCGCGGGCCAGAAGATCCTGGGCAACGGCTCGTGCGCCGGTTTCTCGGCGTCAGCCACCGGGAGGGGACCGGCGGGCTCGCTCATACCACTGTCACCCGGCGCACCCACTTCGTCTGCTGGACGCCTGGGCGGTTCGGTCCGATCAGTCGCAATGGCTTGCCGTGGTCGGCGTGCAGCGGTTCACCATTGACCTGGAGGGCGAGCAGGGTGTCGCCGTCTCGGGCTGGCCCGTGCTCGAGGACCGAGGTTCGGTAGATGCCTCCGGTCTGCATGGACTCGACGACCGCCGAGGTGCCGGCGGTCGCCCCGGCCATGTCGAGAAGATCGGACATTCGCACACCCCGCCACCGGGCCACCGAGCTCCATCCCTCGACACAGGCGATGGCGGTCTGGCTCTCGTGCTGCGGCATGGCCTCGAGATCAGCGATGCTGAGTGAGAGCTCGCGACGCACCTTTCCTGTGACCTCGAGACGGTACGCAGTGAGCTTCTCGTCGGTGATCTGGTCAGTGACCCCGGCGCCGCTCGCCGTCTTGTTGACCGGCAGGCCCTGCGGGCCGACATGGGGCTTGCGAGGGCCCAGTACGTTCAGGAAACCGAGGGGTCGTACGGTCTGGCCGATGGTCGTCGCAGTGACCACCCCGGACGCCGCGAC
>JBBSGQ010000227.1:0-6268 GCA_038253965.1 Acidimicrobiales bacterium
ACTCATGTGGATGTTCTGCTCAGGGTTCCATCGGCTGAGCGGCAGGCCGATGCGGCGGCTCATGAAAGTCGCGGTGTCAGGCATCAACTGGCCGATACCGACCGCGCCGGCCGACGAGACCCCCCCTGAATGCCATCCGGACTCCAGGTAGCAGAGCGCTTTCAGAAGGTCCGATCGCATGCCGTAGTGGTGGGCCCAGTGCTCGAAGATGGGCATCAGACGGAGCCGGCTGCCGCCGAGGGCGCTCGGATGGCGTCGGCCACCGGTGTTGACCGCAGATGTCCAGGCGGAACTTCGAACGCGAGGCGAGGCGGATGGTGCAGGCGCCGCCCTCCTGACACCGACGGTGCCGCGGACGGGTATGACCAGGGTGCGTCCGACCACTATCAGGTTCGGATCGGTGATGGCGTTGGCGTGCACGACGGCCTGTACGGAGACGCCAGAGCGGTGAGCGATGGCCGACAGCGTGTCACCCCTGCGGACCAGGTACCGGTGAGGCGCCTCCGCGCTGCGGTGCAGCGCCAGAGCCGGGGCCCCGATCGTCGCGACCACAGAGCAGATGACCAGCGCTCCAGCGACCGTCCTGCGCCTCGTGGCAGCCTTCGGTGCCCTGCTTGGCCGGCGACAGCAGGAGTCGGTGTCGTGTGCGCGCATGGGGATCCCAGGTTCTTCGCTCGCGAAGGACCGGGCACCGTACCCACGCCACAATCCCAACGTCAACCCCAGGAGATGACATCAGCAACATCAGCACCTCGCGCCCGATGGTTGCTATCGAGTCAGAGGGTCTGGCGGCGAGCCTCGGCGCGGCGTTCGGCGGCGAGGCGTTCGAGGCTGGGCTCGGGCGAGAGGTCGACGTAGCGCATCATCTCTGCGACCGCAGGGTGACCGGCCTCGTCGGCGATGAGCCGGTGCATCTCCTGAGCCACGATGCGATAAGCCGGATGCCCTTGCCGACCGCTCCGCAGCTCGATCAGATGCATCGCCTCCCGGGCGTTGATCTGCATCACGAAGCGGACCTTGTAGGCGAGGCACACGGCATACGGAGCCTGAACCGGAAATCGCCGGTCCAAGAGATCGTGGAGGTCGGCGGAACGCTCCATGGCGCCGTCGAAGGCATCGTTCGCGCCGGCGAGGTCCACGGCTTCCGGCCTGGTGTACCCGTGTCTCGGGCTGAGCGCCTGCCATTCCAAGGTGAGCATGCGGTGGCGCTGCAGGTCCCGGAAGGCGCCGTAGTCGGCGACTATGTCGAAACGGTAGTTGATCCGCTCGAGCGCCCGGCCAGGCTTGTGCCGACGATTCGTCCGGTCGCCGCTGTAGGCCCGCACGACGGTGAGCCGTTCCTCGACCGACATCGCTCGAACGCGTGCCTCGACCTCGCGTTCGCTCACATGGGTGAACGGGTACAGCATGGCGGCAACGAGGTGGACCTCGGCGTCCGGGTCGAAGTCGGTGAGCGACACCGCTGGCGTCGGCTCAGCCTGCGTGTCCGAGCTCGGGAACAAGCGCTCGGCTTGGTCCTGCATCGCCGTGCGGGTGGAGGACAGGTACCTGCTCCAGGCCACCCCGCGATCGGAGAGGTCGACCCGCTTGAGAAACGAAGGGATCACCTTGCGCAACTCGAACAGCATCAGATCGGCATAGGTCCGCGCCTCGGGCAACGGGTGGGCCCGCATCCGTAGCAGCAGCTGCTCGTAGCCCTGGCCTGAGCCGTAGATGCCTACGTTGGACAGAGATGCCGCCGGCAGGATGCCGCGGAGGGCGTCGAACGTCTTGGCCCGGATCGCCTGGCGATAGACGAAGTCGGAATCGTCGGGATCCTTGGGGAACTGCGCTCGGAAGAACTCTCCGAGCGGCGCAAGCAGCTCGGCATACGTGTCGAAGAGCCGATCCATCTCACCGACGTAGCGGGTGCCGAGCGGCGAGCCGAGCACCTCGGGATCGCGGTGGAAGCGGTAGCGGCCGCCGATGCGCGAGTCATAGGCGATGTACCGGGTGGACTGCTCGAGGTAGGACATGAGGCGGCCCCACTCGAGCACCTTGGTCAGCAGGTTTGATGCTTGCTCGCAGGCCAGGTGGACCCCGCCCAGCTGAGCCACCGAGTCGTCGCCGTACTCGAAGAACACCCGGTCGTACAGCTCCTCGGCCCGCCGCAGGCCGACAGTGGCGTCGATCGAGATGTCTCCGCTGATGTCGAGCTCGCCGACGAACTCGTCGAGGAAGAGGCGGCGCAGGCTTTTGGATGACCGTGAATAGCGGGCGAACAGGGCACCCTTGACCACCTCGGGGAGGTTGACGAGTGCGAACACCGGGCCGTCGAGATTCGTGAAGTAGCGCCGGAGGATGTCGGCCTCGTACGGCTCGAAGTCCTCGGCGACGTACGGCGTCATCGGCGCGAGTCCGTCACTCGGTCGAGGGTAGACGGTGCCCTCCTGGACGCAGGGGACCACCGTCGGTGGCCATGAGCGGCGAGCGGGAACCCCTCAGGCCTGGCGATCGGCGGCTTCGAAGGCGGCACGCACCTCGTCGAGCTTGCCCGGCTGACACCACAGGTCAACGACCGTGCAGGCCAGCATCTTCGCCCCGTCGATCACCGCCTTGTCACCTTCCTCCCCGCCGGCGTAACGGACGAAGTCGCCGGTGTGGATGGCCACGTTGGGCGGTGACACCTGGATCATGGGGTGGATCGAAGGGACGAGGTGGCTCACGTTTCCCATGTCCGTGCTGCCGACGATGCCGTCGATCGCGCTGACGTCTGCGAGGGTCCGACCGACCCTCCGCGCGTTCGCCGCGTACAGCGCCATGAACGGGGCGTTGTCCACCAGGTCGGCATATGCGGGGTCCTGCCACTCGTGCTCCATTGTGCAACCCGCTGCGGCCGCCCCGGCTTGGAGACAGGTCAGGACCCGTGCCTTGAGGGCTTCGAGGCCACGCATCTTGGGTGAGCGGACGTACCACTTCGCCGCGGTTCGTTCCGGCACCACGTTCGCCGCGTCGCCGGCTTCGGTGAAGATGCCGTGGATCCGCTCGTCAGGACTGATGTGCTGGCGCAGAGCTGCGACGTTCATGTATCCGAGCACTGCAGCATCGAGCGCGTTGAGGCCCTTCTGCGGAGCGGCCGCAGCATGGGCGGCCCGACCCCGGTACACGACCTCGAGGGTCTGGATGGCGATGGCCCCGAACGTGGCCAGGTCGACTCCGGCAGGGTGCACCATCATCGCCGCGTCCACCCCCTCGAACGCCCCCTGCTCAGCCATCAGGACCTTGCCGCCGCCACCTTCCTCGGCCGGCGTGCCGAGGATGAGCAGCCGCCCGCCCAACTCCTCGGCGAGCGCGGCGGCGGCGATCCCCGCACCAAGGCCGGCTGTGCCGATGACGTTGTGACCGCACGCATGGCCGATCACCGGCAACGCGTCGTACTCGCACAGGACCGCGACGGTCGGGCCGGTCGAGCCGGCCCGACCGGCGAAGGCGGTCGGGAGGCCGTAGGCGCCTTGCTCGACGTCGACGCCCGCATCTTTCAAGACCGACGTCAACAGGTCGTGGGCGAAGTGCTCCTCATAGCAGAGCTCGGGGTTCGCGTGGATCTGGTGCGACGCGTCGAGGAGCACGTCGGCATGGGCATCAACCAGATCGTCGAGCCGGGCCTTGATGGAGTCGAGATCAGCCATCGACTCAGGGTACGCCGTATCCCAGCCCTGCCGAATTTGGGTCGTTTCACTGCGCATATGCCGGTCGATCGACCCAAATTCGAAGCGACGGGTGGCTCAGGGGTCGTGGCGGAGGACGATCTTGCCGAGCTGGGCGCCGGACGCGAGGCGGGCCAGCGCTTGCGGGTAATCGGCGAGGGCGAACTCCTCGTCGACCGAGATCGGAAGCCCTTGCGCGACGAAACGGGTGACGTCGGTGAACTCGCCGTATCCCCCCATCGTCGAGCCGATGATCTCGATCTGCTTGAAGAACAGACGGGGCAACGACAGCTCCACTGTCTGGCCCGACGTGCCGCCGCACACCACGAGCCGGCCGCCGGGAACCAACGCCTTCACCGAACGGTCCCATGTCGCCGGACCAACGCTCTCGATCACGACGTCGACCCGCACCGGCCAGTCAACAGACGAGTCGAAGGCATCAGCCGCGCCCAACTCGATGGCGCGCCGACGCTTCGCCTCATCTCGCGACGTGGCATAGGCGGTGGCGCCCATGCGCTGGGCAAGGGAGAGGGCAGCCGCTGAGACGCCACCGCCGATGCCCACGATCAGGACCGTTTCGCCGGCCCGGAGTCGACTGCGCCGCAGCATCCGCCAAGCGGTCAGGGTGGCCAGTGGGTAGGCCGCGCACTCCGCCCAACTCCGGTCCGCCGGGCGGCCAACGACGTTGCGGCCGGGAACGACGAGCAGGTCTCCGTGTCCGCCCCAACGCTGCTCGCCGACGATCTGGAAGCCGGGCCACATCGGCGCGTCGTCGCCGTGGGCGACCACCAGGTCCAGGGGAGCGTCCGCCGGGTTGACCACCTCCTCGTCTTCCACGTCGATCCCGGCGACCCGCTCCCCCACCGCGTCGACGATGCCGGCGACGTCACAGCCGGGCACGTGGGGCAACGTCGGGCGCGGCTGCCCTCGGGTCACCCACAGGTCCATGTGGTTGAGGGCGCTCGCCACCACCCGCACCCGGACGTCGTCGGGTCCGGGTTCGGGCGTGTCGACCTCGCCGTACCGGTACTGGCCCGGCGACTCGTCGAGGACCCATGCGCGCACGGCTTCGACCGTAGCGGTCCGACATCGCTCGCCCCTACGGTTGATGTATGGACACCCCGATCGCACCGCACACGTCCGCTCGCGACGACCTCTCCCCTCCGACGACCGTCGAGGTGGCGCGAGGCGTGTATGCCTACATCCAGCCCGACGGAAGTTGGTGGATCAACAACACGGGCTTCATCGTCGGCCATGACGAGGTGCTGAGCATCGATACATGCTCGACCGAACGTCGGACGCGGGACTATCTCGCAGCGGTCGGTGCAGTCACCGACCGACCGGTGCGGACCATCGTGAACACCCACCACCATGGGGACCACACCAATGGCAACTGCCTCGTGGATGGGGCAACGATCATCGGCCACGAGGGGTGCCGCGCCGAGGTGTTGGCGACTCCCATCGGGTCTGCCGACGCGGCATTCGAGCCGATCGAGTGGGGCAACATCTCGCTCGCCCCTCCGACCGTCACGTTTCAGGACCGACTCGATGTGTTCGTGGACGAACGGCGGGTCGAGCTGCACCACGTGGGAGGACCGGCCCACACCACCGACGATGTGGTGGTCTGGCTGCCGGATTGCTCGGTGCTCTTCGTCGGAGACCTCGTGTTCAACGGCGGTACGCCGTTCGCGCTGATGGGCTCGATCTCCGGGTGGTTGGCTTCGCTCGACTGGCTCCGCAGCTTCGATGCGCGTGTTGTAGTGCCCGGACACGGTCCAGTCGGTGGCCCGGAGATCTTCGACCCGATCGGTGACTACCTGCGGTTCGTGCAGGAGTTGGCGGCCGCTGGTCGGGAGGCGGGGCTCAGCCCGCTGCAAGCAGCCCGGGGCGCGGACCTCGGCGCGTTCGCACAGCTGTCGGATCCTGAGCGGCTGGCCGGCAACCTCCACCGCATCTACGCCGAGCTCGACGGACAACCGCTCGGGGCGCCGATCGACATCATCGCGGCGATGGTCGACATGATCGAGCTCAACGGCGGCAGCCCGATGCGCACGCTGGTCTAGGCGGTTCTCGACGCAATAGCCGCGGCAGGGGGCCGCTATTGCGTCGAGTTCGACGGGCCGCCCGTCACGCGACGCAGGTGATGGCGTCGGGCTCGACACGCAGCGACAGCGTTCGTGCCCGAGCCACCCGTTGGCCGTCGAGCCAGATGTCGAGCGGACGGTCGAACTCGCACTGCGTCGACCTGAGGCGGCGTTGCACGATGGCCGGATGCGGCACGTGCGTCCCCGAACGGAGGCGGCGGCGGGCCTTGATGCGGTCGTCGAACGACGGCCGTCCGCCGAGCGTGTCGAGCAGGCCGTCGCCAGGGTGGGCCCTCGGTGCAACGTCGAACGGCCCTATCCACTCGGCGTTCATCGCCACGAAGACCTCGCCCCACCACCACGAACGTCGGGCCACGAGATGAGCGACGAACCAGTGCAGGCGGCCATCGATGAGGACCGATGCCAGGTCGACGGGCAGCCGCATCGCGTCGGCGCTGTGGAGTCTGGCTTCGTCGCCCCGTCCGCCCACGGTCCGGC
>JBBSGQ010000228.1:0-6244 GCA_038253965.1 Acidimicrobiales bacterium
GTCCTATGCGCTCGGCTACCAGCACTCCTACGGGCTGCCAGTCCTCGCCTTGCGGTTCTTCAACGTGTTCGGCCCATTGCAGCCAGCGGGCCACGCCTACGCGGCGGTGATACCGAGCTTCGTGTCGTCGGCCCTCGCGGACCGTCCGTTGCAGATCTTCGGCGACGGGGAGCAGAGCCGTGATTTCACGTTCGTCGGATCGGTCGTTCGAGCGGTCGGCGCGGCGGTGGCGAAGCGCCTCGTCAACCCCGACCCCGTCAACCTCGCCTTCGGCTCACGCCGCAGCCTGCTCGAAGTCGTCGCCGCCCTGGAATCACTCCTCGGCCATCCGATACCGGTCGACCATGTCCAAGCGAGACCGGGCGACGTGAGGCACTCATCGGCCGACCCGACAGCTCTCCGGGCATTGCTGCCCGACGTCGAACCTTGGGATTTCCTCGACGGCCTGGCCCGAACAGTCGACTGGTTTCGATCTCTGCAGCTCTGACACTTGAGCTCGCCCCACCCGCGAGTCGGACCGTCGCTTCAGCGAGAGGTCGAGCTATCGAAGGTCGACAGCAGGCTCGCCGGTCTCGACGTGACCGACCACGGTGAACCCGCCATCGACCGCGTGCCTCGTCGCCGACGGTTCGATCGCAGCCAAGAGGCCCCCGGAGGTCTGGGGATCGTGGGCCAGTACGTCGAGCGCTTCCGGCACCCCCGGAGCGATGTTCAGCCGGCCGGTGACGTAGTCCCGATTCCGGGCATCGCCGCCGGTGCGCGTGCCTGCTTCTGCGGCCGCCAGTGCGCCCCGATACAGCGGCACCTTGGCCATATCCAGCACCAGACGAACCCCTGACCGTTCGGCCATCTCCCAGCCGTGTCCGGCCAAGCCGTAGCCGGTGACGTCGGTGACCGCGTGGGTGGCGTCGGCCAGACCGACCAGCAACTCGGCCGCAGACCGGTTCAGCTGCCGCATCCCAGCGATGGCCGAGCGCTTGTCCGGCTCGTCACCGCCCGCCAGGACGATCCCCGTGCCGATCGGCTTCGAGAGGACGACGATGTCCCCGGATCTGGCACCGCGCTTGGTCAACACGCGATCGGGGTGCACGACACCCTGCACGGCGAGGCCGAAGATGGGTTCCTCGGAGCGGATTGTGTGCCCACCGGCGACCGTTCCGCCCGCTTCGGCCACAACCTCGCCCGCCGCGGCGAAGATCGCAGCCACCGCCTCACGGGGCAGTCGCTCGGGAAACGCAGCGACGTTGAGCGCCAACACCACGCGTCCGCCCATGGCGAACACGTCGCTGCACGCGTTGGCCGCAGCGATCGCGCCGAAGTCGGCGGGGTCGTCGACCAGCGGCGGGAAGAAATCGGTGGTGGAGACGAGAGCGATGTCGTCGGTCAACCGGTAGATGGCCGCGTCGTCGAACGGGGCGAGGCCGATGAGCAGCGCCGGGTCGGGCGCAAAGCCAGGCCGGCCGTCGACTACGCGCTCGGCGTGTGACGCGCCGATCTCGTGTACCAGGTCGGCCAGCAGCGCAGCTCCCCATTTCGCCGCGCAACCGCCGCACGACGTCCATTCGGTGAGGCGCACCTCCGGCTCTGTCATCTGAACGGGAGAATCGACCATGGCGCTGAGCGTAGAGGCGGCAACACTTGGCCCATGAGCGGCACCATCCACAGCTACCGCGCCTCGCTGGCCTGGGAGGGCTCGACCGGAGACGGATATGACGGCTATGACCGGACCCACACCGCCACTGCGCCACCGGCGCAGGCCATTCTCAGCATGGGCTCCGATCCGGCGTTTTCCGGGGATGCGGCGCTGCTCAACCCCGAGCAGCTCATCGTGCTCGCCGCATCGTCCTGCCAGCTGTTGTCGTTCCTCGCGGTGGCGGCCCGCGCTCGGATCGACGTGGTGGCCTATCGAGATACCGCGGAGGCGGTCATGCCTGAAGACGATCGACCGATGCGGATCACCCGCATCGGCTTGCGTCCGACCATAACTGTCACATTGGACGAAGACGGCGGGCCCACCGATGAACGTCTGGCGCACCTGTGTGAGGTAGCCCACCGGGAGTGCTTCGTCGCGAACAGCTTGCGGACCGAAGTCGTCGTCGAGCCGACGTTCACTCGCCAGGACACTCCGTCGATCGAGGTTTAGAGGCCGAGCGAACAGGCGAGGCCGTGGCCCGAGCGGCCCGCTCGCCGAAGGCGACGCAAGAGCGGACAAGCACGGCTTCGTTGCCCTTCTCGGCGCCGTCGGGCGACGAGAGTTCGCGAAGGGGGCGCCTATCCGCGCAAACCCTTAGGCTTGGGGCCGATGGCCGAGAGGGACGACCCGGCAGCATCGAAGGGTTCGATCCCGCCCGCCACGAAGGTCGAGGTCCGCACCGGGTTCGACCGGTCCTGGACGAGCGGCTTCACAGTCGAGGAACAGACTCCGACCGGCTATCGCCTGCGGCGGCGTAGCGACGGCCGGGTCCTCCCCCGTGTCTTCCCATTCGAGGAGGTGCGACACGAGCGGCACGACATCTGGTGGATGTAGAGCCGATCGTCAACCGTCGCCGACACCATCGCTCATGGCGGCGATGAACTCGTCGACGTCGATCGCCGTGAGCGTCAACGTCTTCAGCGTGCCCCGGGACGCGAGCGTGGTCGCCACCCGGGCCATGGTGACCTCGTCGGGCGCTTCGAGGATGTTCAAGAAGTCGTACTGACCGAGCAACGCAAACTGCCCGAGCACCCGCACGCCCATCTTCTCGACGTCAGCGTTGACCTCTCGAAGCCGCTCCGGACTTTCCCGCAGCCTCGCGTGACCATCCGGTCCCAGCGTGGAGAGCATCACGTACTTGGGCATGCCGCACGCTACAGGGAGCGCGATCCACCCCGCCGATTTGGGTCGTTCGACTGCAACATGCGCGGTGAAATGACCCAAATTGCGTTTCGGTCAGACGCCCAGGCGCCCCAGCACCGCGCTGACGCGGCGGACGGCTTCGGTGTTCCACGCTTCGGCGCCGCCGGAGGTCGCTGCGTCATCGAGCTCCCGTTCGAGCGCGTCGAGCTCGGGCCGGGCGCTGTCAGGCAGCGCGGCGAAGCGCTCCCAGGTCGGGAGCTCGCCTACCGGCTGCCCGACCACGAGTGGCACGTACACCGATCGGCACGGAGATCCGAGTAGGAAGCTGGCCACCGGAGGCTTGTCGGACGGATCGGCCAGGCGGGCAACCACCGATGCAGTGGTCGACTCCACGCCGTCGACGTGCATGCACACCGTCCAGCCGTCCTCACCACCGACGTGGGATCGCAGGTGTCCACGGAGCGCAGCAGCCGTGATGGGTTCCGAGCCGGCGAGCAACGAGCGGCTGGCCTCCAGACGGGGGTCGACCAGACTGGCAACTGGCTGACGTAAGTGACGGTGCTCGGCATCGAACGCTGCGATGGTCGTCCTGTTGGAGATGGCACGGGTCTGGCCGACCGGTTCGGCCATCCACGTCGTTCCCGAGGTCTCGATCACAAAGCCTTCGCGCGCGTCTGCGACCAGAAACGACGACCAGTACGGCCGCTCGGCGTCGCGGTGCCCCGAACCGCCTTGACCGTGCCGATCGAGCAGCGTGGTGATCACGTTCACCGCGTCCGCGGCGGAGCCGGCACGCTCGAGCGCAAGCCGAACGAGGTCCATGCCTACCAGCGCCGGCGGAAACGATCGAGGGTCGAGCGTGGTGAAGATGGTCTCGTTGCCTGCGGCCACGCCTGCGACGTTGACGCCGTGCTCCATGCCCCACATCCAGGTGGGACGCGAACCGAGCACGCCGTACGTTGGACCGTCGTGGCCGGGGATCGACAGGTAGGTCGTGTTGGTCACGGTCTCGCTGCGGGGCCCATGCCATTCCACGACCTGCGGCTCGCCGGGGGGACGATCGCTGTTCTTCGCGAACAGCGTCGTGTGGCCCGCAGTCGCCGGTGCCAGGGCGCAAAGCACGTCACACACCGGGTCGACCGTACTGTGAAGGTGGCTGTAGTTCCCTACCATCGTCTCCGACCTCCCGGCGTACCCGCCGGGGACCGATGAGGAGCAGGCACCGCATGGGCGAGCAGGACACGGGTCGGCGCCGACCCCGCAGGGTCAACATCGTCCCCCACACCCACTGGGATCGGGAGTGGTATCGGCCGTTCCAATCGTTCCGGATGCAGCTCGTCGACCTGCTCGATGGCCTCCTCCCCGAGCTCGAGGCCAACCCGGCCTACGCCCACTTCATGCTCGACGGTCAGATGGCTGTGATCGACGACTACCTGGCCGTTCGGCCCGAGCAGCGAGCTGCGATCCGCCGGCTCGCCGCCTCGGGACGGCTGAGCGTTGGTCCGTGGTTCATCCTCATGGACGAGTTCCTGGCGTCCGGCGAGACGATGGTCCGCAACCTGCGGCTCGGCCTCGACCGCGCATCGGAGTACGGCGGGGCGATGGAGATCGGCTACCTACCTGACATGTTCGGACACATCGCCCAGATGCCCCAGCTGTTGGCCCAGTTCGGTTTCGACCACGCGGTCGTGTGGCGCGGTGTCCCGTCGGTCCTCGACACCGAGGCATTTCGCTGGGAAGCCCCCGACGGTTCCTCCGTGCGGGCCGAGTACCTGCCTCAGGGCTACAGCAACGGCGCTCTGCTGCCCGACGACGCAAAGGAGCTCGTGGCCCGCATCGACCAGTTCTGCTCCGACGAGGGTCCTCTCGTCGGCGATCCGGTGCTCTGGATGAACGGCACCGACCACCTGCTCCCGCAACCTTGGCTCGGCCGGGTCGTGGCGGAGGCAAACGATCTGCAGGACGACTACGAGCTCGTTGTCACGTCGCTGACCGACCACCTCGCGGCCGGCCGCACCGAGAAGCTGCCTTCCTGGCTCGGTGAGTTGCGCTCGGGCGCGCGCGCCAACCTGCTCATGGGAGTCGCGTCGAACCGCACCGACATCCGCCAAGCCGCGGCCCGCACCGAGCGGGCGATCGAACGGCTGGCCGAGCCGTTGGCCGCGCTGTTCCTGCCCGCTGATGGGTGGCCATCTGGGCTGTTGCATGAAGCGTGGGGCTTCACGATCCGCAACAGCGCACACGACTCCATCTGCGCCTGTTCAGTTGATGCGGTCTGTGATGCCGTGTTGCACCGCTATGCCGAAGCCGGCCAGATCGCCGAAGGCATAACCGAGCGGGCTCTCGCATCGGTGTTGGCCGGTGCAGGGGGCGAGGCTCCTGCTGTCGTGCTCAACCCGTCGGCCGGTGAGCGTTCAGGACTCATCGAGGTAGTCGTGGCCGGCGATCAGCCGTTGCCGGGGACCCAAGTGCTGTCGGTTCGTCCGGCGCGGAGCGGCGCGTTCCGCACCACTCGCCGATCACTCGAACAGTTCGTGATCCGGGCGGTGGAAGAGAACACGTTCATCCGCGACGTCTCCTTCGACGAGCCCGAGGACGAGGAGACCGGCCGCCTGGTAGTCACACTTCACGCCGACGGCGAGCGGCGGGACCACCTCCGTGCCGGCCCTCTACGGGCCCGGTTGGCCGAACTGGCTGCCGCCGATCCTGACGGATCGGTCGACATCCAGCCGCTTCGCCGCCCGACGCAGAAGGTGCTGGCCCGGGTCACTGCTCTCGAGGGGTTCAGCTGGCGAGCATGGCAGCCGAGTGCGCTCGACGTCGATCCCGTGGCGGTCACCGGCGACTCGACCACCGGTGATGGACCGACGCTGGCCAACGGCCGGCTCACCGTCGTCGTCGATCCCGACCTGGCAACGTTCTCGATCAACGGCCTGACGGGGCTCGGACGTCTCGTCGACGACGGCGATGCCGGCGACACCTACAACTGGTCACCGCCGGCGGAACAAACAGCCATCGATCATCCCGAGTCCACGACGATCACAGTGACCGAGCGTGGCCCGCTGCGGGGCAGGTTGGCGATCGACGCCACCTACCGATGGCCCGAGCGGATCGACGGCGACCGCCGCGTCGGTGACGTCGGCGTCGCCGTGCGAACCACCCTCGAGCTGCGAGCCGGCGAGGATCTGCTACGCGTTGCCGTGGAGCTCGAGAACCGGAGCCGGGATCACCGTCTCCGCACCTGGTTTCCCCTACCGGAACCGGCGACAACGTCGTACGGCGAGTGCGCCTTCGCCGTCGTCGAACGAGGGCTCACCGCCGAGGGTGGACCGAACGAGGTCGGGCTGGCCACGTTCCCCTCACGGAGGTTCGTCTCAGCCGGCGGGCTCACCGTCGTGCACGACCGAC
>JBBSGQ010000229.1:0-6239 GCA_038253965.1 Acidimicrobiales bacterium
CAACGCGTGTTGGTTCCGACCGACCTCACCAGTGAATGTCCGGTAGTCACGCAATGTGGTCCCACCGTTGTCGATGCCGGCAGTGAGCACTGTTCGCACGGCTTCGTGAAGGGCCGCGGCTCGGATCGCTGACAGGCGTCGTGCGCCAGGATCGACGCCGCTCGCCCACAGCGCCTCGTCGGCGTAGATGTTGCCGACCCCGGCGACGACCCGTTGGTTGAGGAGCTGTGTCTTGATCCGAACGCCGCTGCGTCGCAGCGCGGCGTAGAGCGCCTCAGGGGTGAAGGCGTCCGACAACGGCTCCGGCCCGAGTGCGGCCAAGGTCGGCAGGCCGGCATAGGCACCGTGCTGCACGACTGCGACCCGCCCGAACCGACGGATGTCCGCGAGTTGGAGCACGTCACCGCCTTCCAGGTGCCACCACGCCCGTACGTGTGGGTCCTCCGACGCCAGTCGATCTCCGGGAGTCCTGGCCCGACGCAGCATGACGCGGCCGGTCATGCCCAGGTGTAGGACCATCTCGCGGTCAGCGTCGAGATCGACGAGCAGGTACTTGCCGCGGCGACGTACCGCCCCGATGGTTGCGCCGACCGACTCGGAGGCATCTCGGAACTTGGGCGACGGGTGCCCCGCTGCGGCCACGATCCGGCGACCGGCGAGCACTGGCGCGAGCTGGCGGCGGATCGTCTCGACCTCGGGCAGCTCGGGCACCGGCCTCCGACCCTAGCCGGCGCCACCGCGTCGCTCAGAGTCCGAGCCGGTGCAGACCACTCGCCAGGAGGCGCTTCGTCTCCTTGACCGTTCCACCGGCCATGTCGCTGGTCGTTTCGAGCGTGTCGGCGATCGTGTGGGTCACGAACCGAGGCAGTCTCACCAGTCCGGGGCTGCGGTCGTCTTGGCGTATGGAGCGGATCAAATCTTGCCTCGCGGCGCCGACTTCCTCGACTGCGCGCGAGGCGAGCCCGCGGATCCTGCCCACCTCCGAAATCACGATCTCAGAGGTCACCTCCAGGCCTCCGATGATGCCATCGCGGCGCTGCCATGCCTCTGCCGCCACCCACACCGTGCCCGAGACCGCAGCAGCTCCGCAGGTGGCGTAGCTCGGTGCCTGGGCACATGCGGTGCTCGAGACATCGAATCCCGCCCCTGCGACATCGGCGACGTAGCCGGCTCCTTTGGCGCGCCAGGCATCATCGAGAGGGTTGCCGTCGCGTTTGAGCCGGTTCGCGTCCTCGAACAGCGTCAGCGCCGTCAGTCCGCGCTCTGCGGCGCTGGCCAGCGGCGAGGTCGAGTAGCGCGAGAGGCCGGCGAGCACGCGTCTGGCGGCCGGTGTCTCGGCGAGTCGTTCGGCCATCCGGCGGCTCTCGGGCGACGACAGAAGGGTTGTCGGCGCGGTGATGACCCGACCGAACATGTCGACCAGCGGCTTGACGGCGTTCCCGAGTCCGGCAACCACCCGGCCGAGATCGCTCAGGTCGTCGCGGCTGAGCGACGGATCGCCAGCCAGCAAGATGAGTGTGGCGAGCGGCGGCAGAGGGTCACCGGAACCAGGCAGTGCCCACTCCCCGGAGACAAGATCGGACGGGTCGGACAAACCGGGCCAGATGCTGCTGCTATCCGCCGCCAGGAAGCGCAGCGCCGCATCGAGGAAGTGCCTCAGCAGCTGATCGATGTCTTGCCGCAGGTGAAGGAGATCCCGGTCCAGACGGGGAAAGGGCCAGCGATGGTCGAGGCAGGTTCGATGCACCTGGTCGAGAGCTGAGCCGAGTGCCGATGCCTCGGAGATCAAGCCGGGATCGATGTGCTGGGCGGCGGTGACGAATCGCAAGAGGCGGTCTGGATCGGCGGAACAGGTTGCGGGCATGGTGTCCTCCGTGGATGCGAACGGTCGTCGGCGTGGGAAGCGTCAGATGCGTCGGGTGCGTCGGGTGCGTCGGAGGTGCCGGGCGGAAGGACGGCGATGAGGCACTGCCAGACATCGGTGATCGAGGCGGGAACGAGGGCGGCGGCCTCGTCGCTCGCTGGCGCGCCCTGCAGGGTTGCCCCTTGTGAGAACCACAGCCCGGAACTTCCTCCATCGACCACCGACATCCAGCGTTGCGCGGGGCCTGCGGCCGCAGTCCAGTTTGCGGTGACCCGCCATGTCCTGCGGTCGGGCGAGGCCAGGGAGGCCATCGCGGCCAGCTCGTCGGTGCTGAAGCCCTGGCCTCCGTTGAGCAAGACATCGGCGCGCTCATGGTCTCCCACGGCCACCGCATTCTCGAAGTGGGCCAGCCGCACCGGATCGATCGGTCCTCGCAACGACACCGGCGGGCCGGCTCGAACGCCGAGCCCGACCGCGGTCCGCAACATCCAGGCAAGCGAGCGCGGCGCCGTTGACGCAAGCTCCAGCCGGCCAGCCGAATCGGTGTGTCCGACGACTGCTGCGTCGGGACGGGCCCAGATCTGCGTGATTGCCGAGCTCGCCGCCGTCGCCACGATCGCCTCGACATGCAGGTCCGGTGCCAGGATCATCAAGAGCGGCTGCACCACCCACGGCGCGAGCTCACCGTCGTGGACGACACCGATGGCTTCGAGCTCGGCCACCTCTCGGCTGAACGCCGAGCTGAGCCGGGCGGGATCGAGGCGCCCGGCAAGCAACAGCACTGCGGCGCCGAGGGCGGCCGGCGACAGTCGCAGCGGCAATGTCTTCGGATCATCGGACCGTCCCATGGCGCGATCTTAGTATGTTTTATGATGTTTAGTGAGATTTCACTCTCCGGACTGAGGTCCGGGTTGAGGTTGGTGCGCTGGTGCCGATCTGGGCGGCTGGAGCGCGCCGGGCTCGCGGGTCCGGGTTGGCGTGGGCGGGCCGGGGGGCGTGCTGCGCTGAAGTGCTCCTCTCAGGCCAGGCCTGCGGCCCGCAGCATCGATGGGGGGATCGCGTGGTCACCGGCTGCCAGCATCGCTGCACGCTCCACGTTGACGACGTCCCACTGCCGGCCTGGCCAGTCGTCCCATGGCCCGGCTGGTAGGGCCGCAGGGTCGCCCGCTGCGTCGATGCAGGCACGCAGGTAATCCTGTTGGCGACGGACGTCATCGGCTCCACCGATCGGTCCGTGCCCGGGCACGATGGTGCTCGCAAGGTCGACAAGGGAATCGAGCGAATCCACCCAGGCCTGCAGGTCAGCGTCGAAGGCGAGGGGGGTCACACCGAAGCTGCACAGCGCACCGGCGAACAGCACGTCCGATTCGGGCACGAGCACCACGAGGTTCATCGCTGACTGGCCATCGATCGGGATCGCAAACGTGGCAGGCGTCAGCTGTGTGGCCTCGGCCACGATGTGGGTCACCGGCCGAGTACGCATCTCATCGTCGAACTCCGTCGCCAAGTCCCCGAACAGCGCCCGATACACAGCGGGGTTGGGCGGCTGGTCGAGGTGGGCGCTGGCCGAGATCGAGCCGTACACCGCGGCCATCCTGAACCGATCGGTACCGCCCACGAACTCGATGTGATCTCCGGTGAGGACTATCCGTCGTACCGGGAAGCCGAGGCCGTCGACGGCCTCACCGAACGGCGCGTACTGCGAAGGGACGGTGAGCGTGTCGATCACCGTGGCGCCGTCGGCGTCGAGCACGACGCCTGCGTTCGCCACTCCGGGTCCGGGCGGCGCCTGCATCCAGGCGAACACGCCCTGAGCCAGTGCCTGCAGATCGGTCATCTGGTGCACGGTAACGTCGTCCGACTTCCTGGCCGGCCGGGTGAGCGGCAGTGCAGGCGTACGCTGCGCCGATGCCCGACGACCGTTCCCGCTGGCGGGCCGCTTTGAGGACCCGGCCGAAGCTAGACGCCATCGATCCGGCGAGCACGTCCGGCGCACCCGGAGACAAGGCAGAGACCAAGGCATCGTTCGCCCAACTGCACGAGAGGCTCATGGAGCTGCAGGGACGGTTGTGGGCCGAGGGAACCCGATCTCTGCTTGTCGTGTTGCAGGCGATGGACGCTGCCGGCAAGGACGGAACCGTCAAGCACGTGTTCGCCGGCATGAACCCGATGGGCGTGCGAGCAGTGGCGTTCAAGGCGCCCTCCGAAGAGGAGCTCGGTCACGACTTCCTGTGGCGGATCCACGCCAACGCTCCCCTCCAGGGCGAGGTCGGCATCTTCAACCGTTCCCACTATGAAGACGTGCTCATCGCGCGGGTCGACAACATGGTTCCGAGGTCCGTGTGGCGGCCCCGGTATGGCGCAATCCGCGATTTCGAGCGATCGCTCACCAAGGGCGGAACGACGATCGTCAAGATCTACCTCCACATCTCACAAGAGGAACAGGCCGAGCGATTCCGTTCCCGACTCGACGATCCGACGAAACGTTGGAAGTTCAGCGCAGCCGATCTCGATGTGCGCAAGAAATGGGACGACTACATGGACGCGTACCGCGATGCCATGAAGGAGACCGCCACCGCGGCCTGTCCGTGGTACGTCGTGCCGGCCGACCACAAGTGGTACCGCAACTGGGCGGTGAGTCGAATCCTGATCGAGACCCTGGAGAAGATGGACCCCCAGTTCCCCGTCGAGGAGCCCGGCCTCGACAACATCGTGATCGACTAGGGCGCTTAGCTGGTCACCAGCTGCTGGCCCCGCCTCCGCCGAAGCCGCCACCCGAGAAGCCGCCGCCGCCGAACCCGGATGAGCCCGACGATGCCGGCACGGAGGAGATCGTGCCGGTCGAGGTGACGGCGAAGGATTCCATGGCGCCGGAGAACGCGAGGAACGTGAACGGTCCTGGCCCGATGTACCAGCTCTGCTGGGGAAGTTGGCCGTCGAGTCCGGCGAACGTTCTGGCCCACTTCTCGGTTGCGCCGAACACCACCGCGTAGGGCAGGTACTCCGAGAAGAGGTGCTGTTGTTCTGCGAAGCGGGCGCGATCCTTCTCCGACTCGTCGATGAACGTCTTGAACCCGAGAACCCGGCGCAGCGTGCCGTAGCCCTTGGCCGTGCGTCGCGGAAACCAACGCGAACCGATGAAGAACAGCAGCCCGGCGATCACCAGCGGTACGCCGACCAGCCCGTAGCTCGTGAACTTCGCCAACACGAACGTCAGGGCGGCGCCGGCGATCAGCACGCCGACGCCGATCGCATGCCAGTAGTCGCGCGTGCGGTCCGGACGCCTGGCGTACCAGCCCTCGTTGACGAGGTCCTCATAGAGGAGGTCCTCCACCTTCTTGAGGCGCGTCGCAAAGTGGTTCTTCAACCCCGACAACGTGACATCTGGACCGTCTTGGAAGATGCCGGTGTGCAGCTCCGCCTCGTAGGGCATGAGCCCGTCGCTGCCCTTGAGCTGATGCAGTTGCCAGTCCGGTTGGCTGAGCCAGCCTTCCTTGGGGATCTCGGTGATCTGCAGATAGCCGCGAACTGCGAGGTCGATGATGGTCGCGGTGACGTCGAGTGGGTTGGCCTGCTCGTCGATCAGTGTTCCGACCTGACCGGGACGGATCTTGTCGGGTGGCACGAACTCGACAGGGATGGGATCGCTGTTGTGCAGCGGCACGCGCTCTTCGGTTCCGCCGCGGTTCCCGAACGCCACGTCGACCGCCGAGCCGGCGAAGCGACGGTCGCGGCCGGTGCGGAACGCCAGCCAGCCGAACGCAGCGATGACCGCGACGAGCAGACCGCCGGAGATGCCGAGCGTGTCGGGCCGCAGAGCGAAGGAGCGGGCCAGGCTGGGCCGCGCTTCGATGATCGGCTTCGGCAGCGGCACCGACCCGACCGGGAACCCGACCACCACCGTCATACCGGAGCCGGGTGCGAGATCGGACTGGCCGAAGGTTGCGGAGGCCGCCGAGTTGGTGGCTTCGCGGCAGGCGAGGTTGGACTGTCGGGGCCCGGTGAAGCAGGCCACTCCAGTGATGGCGCCCGGTGCGCGTACCGACGCCGTGGCCCGGTCGACCGGCACGGTGACCCCGTTGCCCACAACGTTCAGGTAGAGCTCGTCATGGTCCTTGAAGTGGTTCAGCACGCCACGCAACCGGTACTTGATCGTGTACGTGTGGTCCCCGGTGGTCGTACGGTCGGGGTCACCGATCTTGATGATCTGCGAGTCGCCCGACTTCCTCGTCGTGTACTGCGCCGATGCACCGCCGGAGGCCTCGACCGACAGGACGTGGAGCGGAGTCAGCCGGTCATAGCCCTTCTTCTGTGAGTCGTAGCGGAACGCCGTCTGGATCTCGCGCTGGATGCCGTGGTGGGCCACGGCGCCGAA
>JBBSGQ010000230.1:0-6234 GCA_038253965.1 Acidimicrobiales bacterium
ACCGTCCGCCTGACCCGCGGGCCTTCCTCTACTGGATCGACAAGATCAACCGTGGAACGCCGCTGCAGACGCTGATCTCCATCATCCAGGTGTCGGCCACCTATCGGCGGCGGTTCCCATAGGCCTCCTTGGCGTCCACGAGCACCGTGCCATGATGCGGCGATGGCGGCACCCGTCGAACCCGAGCTCCTCGAGGAAGCGGTCACCCTGGCCCGCCTCGCTGGCGATCTGACCCTCCGGTACTTTCGGTCCGCGGGCCTGCAAGTCGACAGCAAGAGCGACGGTACGCCTGTCACCGCTGCAGACAGAGGAGCGGAACGACTCCTTCGCGAGGAGCTTGCTCGACGCCATCCCGACGACGGGATACTCGGTGAGGAGGAGCCGGAGCTGTCCGGCGTTTCGGGCCGCCGCTGGATCCTCGATCCGATCGACGGGACCAAGGCGTTCACCCATGGTGTTCCGCTCTACACCAACCTCGTAGCTCTAGAGGACGACGATGGAATTGCGGTCGGGGTGATCAATGTTCCGGCGCTCGGCGAGACGGTGTACGCCGCCCGTGGTCTCGGTTGCTTCTGCAACGGCGCGCCGGCCCGGGTCAACGATCGGGCCGAGCTGGCCGGCTCGTACCTGACCTGCAGCGGTCTCGGCTCGTGGAACGACGATGCCTATCTTGCGGTGAAGCGCTCGGGAATACACCTACGCACGTGGGGAGATGGCTACGGCTACATGCTTGTTGCCACTGGAAGGGTCGAGGCCATGGTCGACCCCGTCGCCGAGCTCTACGACCTCGCACCGGTCCCGGTGATCATCGACGAAGCCGGGGGCCGGTTCACCGACCTGACTGGTGGAGAGGGTCCGGGCGGCGGAAGTGCACTCGCCACCAATGGGCAGCTGCACGACGAGCTCCTGGCTGTGCTCACCGGCCCTCCGCGGCCGAGTTCGGCCTAGCGGCGTGCGAGGCCTACGGGCCGCGTAGTCGATCCCCTACCCTGCCTGGGGTGACGGACGTGGGCGCTATGGGGCCGAACGTGCGTCAGGGTCTCACCGAGGCCGAGATCGCGGAGCGGCGGGCAACGGGCCGAGCCAACGACATCCCCAACGTCCGGAGCCGGACCGTCGGCCAGATCATGCTGGCCAACATCCTCACCCCGTTCAACTTCCTGCTCGGCGGTCTGCTAGCGGTGATCATCGCGGTCGGCCCGCTCAACGATGCGCTCTTCGGTGGCGTGCTGATCGCCAACGCCCTGATCGGCATCATCCAGGAGCTGCGAGCGAAGCGGACCCTGGATGCTCTCGCAGTGCTGAACTCGCCCCGGGCCCTGGTGGTGCGCGGTGGCGTCTCTCAGGAGGTGGCCGTCGGCGACGTGGTGCTCGACGACGTGCTGGAGCTGCGCCCGGGCGACCACGTGGTGGTCGACGGGCGCATACTCGAGACATCGGGACTCGAGATCGACGAGGGCCTGTTGACCGGTGAGTCCGACCCGATCGTCAAGACAGCCGGCGAGGATGTGTTGTCAGGCAGCTTCGTGGCCGCTGGATCCGGTTGTTACCAGGCCACGCGCGTCGGTGCCGACGCGTACGCTTCCCAGCTTGCGGCGGAGGCGAAGCGCTTCACGCTGGTGCGCTCAGAGTTGCGCAACGGCATCAACCGCATCGTGCGCCTCATCAGCTACGCGATGGTGCCCACCGGCGCGCTGCTGCTGCTCAACCAGCTCCGGCAGCACTCGACGAACTACCGCGAAGCCGTTGGCGGCACCGTCGCCGGAGTGGTGGCCATGGTCCCGGAAGGTCTCGTGCTGCTCACCAGCATCGCCTTCGCGGTCGGCGTCGTGCGTCTCGGCCGTCACCGTGCACTGGTCCAGGAGCTTCCTGCGGTGGAGACGCTGGCCCGAGTCGACGTCGTCTGCCTCGACAAGACCGGAACGCTCACACGCGGCGACATCACGCTCGAGGCGATCGAACCGCTGAGCGGCTCAGACCCCGATGACATCGCCTCGGCCGTGGCGGGAGTCGTCGCCTCCGACCCGAACCCCAACGCCACGTTGCGCGCGGTGGCCGATGCGGGCGGAGCAGATGAGAGCTGGGACATCGAACGAGCTGTGCCGTTCTCCTCGGCCCGAAAGTGGAGTGGGGCCACGTTCACGGACCGGGGTACCTGGGTCCTCGGCGCGCCCGACGTCGTCCTGGAGGGCACTCCGGACGACACGGGGCCCGCAGGCGAGGCCCGACGCATGACGACCTCACGCGCCGCGGCGTGTGCTGCGACCGGCCAACGGGTGGTGCTCCTGAGCCACTCACCCACCGCGCTCGCGCAGGAGCACCTGCCCGCCGACCTGGTCCCCCGGGCGTTGCTCCTGCTCGACGACAAGGTCCGTGAGGAGGCACCGGAGACGCTGCGCTACTTCGCTGCCCAGGGTGTGGCGGTCAAGATCATCTCCGGCGATCACCCGAGCACGGTGGCCGCCATCGCCCGCAGAGCCGGCATGGCAGCGACAGACGCGGTGGATGGCCGAGCTCTGACCACCGACCCCGAGGGCTTGGCCGACACCCTCGAGACCAACAGCGTGTTCGGGCGCGTGACCCCACAGCAGAAGCAGGCCATGATCATGGCCCTGAAGTCCCGCGGACACGTTGTGGGCATGACGGGCGACGGGGTGAACGACGTGCTCGCGCTCAAGGAGGCCGACATCGGCATCGCCATGGGCTCAGGGAGTGCGGCGTCGCGCGCAGCTGCTCAACTCGTCCTGCTCGACGGAAACTTCGCCACCCTGCCCTTGGTGGTGGATGAGGGCCGCCGGGTGATCAACAACGTCGAGCGAGTCGCGAACCTGTTCCTCACCAAGACCACCTACGCCATGCTGCTGGCGATCGCCGTTGGGGTGGCCAGCCTGCCGTTCCCATTCCTACCGCGCCATCTGACCCTTGTTGGGATGGTGACGATCGGGGTGCCCGGCTTCTTCCTGGCCCTCGCGCCCAACCATCGGCGGGCGAACTCGGGCTTCGTCGGCCGGGTCCTGAGGCTTGCCCTACCCGCTGGGTCGCTAGCTGCGGCGGGCACGTTCGCCGGCTATGCGCTCGCCCGCTCGCGTGCTGACCTCTCGCTCGATCAGGCTCGCACGACCGCCACCGTGACGCTCGTCGGCATTGGCCTGTTCGTGTTGCTCCGCCTGGCGCGCCCGCTCACGATGTGGCGAGCGATGCTCGTCCTGGGGATGGCGGGACTTTTCGCTTTCATCCTCGCGCTGCCGTCGGGGCGGACCTTCTTCGCTCTGTCCCTACCACCGCCCGGCGTCGCGGCTGTGGCCGCTGCGATCGTCGCCACCATCGCGGCCGTCATGAACGCAGCGGCTTGGGCAGCCGTCCGATACCGGACTCCCTATGGTCTGCTGCTCGACGGTGGGGTCGATGAGAGCTCCGACGGGTTGCCTGGGACCACCGCCTGATCCTCAGGGCCCCCAGAACGCCTCAGCTGAGGTCTGGGCCGTCTGCTCGGGCCTCGGCCACGCCGGACACAGCCGATCGCAGTTGCTCGATCCACTGCTCCTGATGGCGGTTGACCAACCGGACGCACCAGGCGAGCGCATCTGAGCGACTCCGGGCCACTCCGGCATCGATCAGCGTGTCGAGCACCGAACGTTCGCCCATACGCAGTCGGGTCATCACCGGCACACTCGTCGTGCTGAACAGGATCTCGTCCGGTCCACACCTGACCCCCCAGGAGACCTTTCGTCCCCACAAGGTCTCCGCCTCCCGAGCTATGGCAATGCGCTTCTCCCGCGTCTCCTCTCGGAACGCTTCGGCCCGGGACAGACGTGCGATCTGACGAACATCGCCGGGCGTCGCCGGATCCTCGCTGGTCTCGCTCGGTCCGCCATCGCCCCCCGCTCCGGACGGCTCAGCGATCGAGCCGACGACGAGGACCTCGTCTCGGTCGACGGTGATCTCAGGAGCAGCGGTGAACCAGCTGTCGGGGGTGCGCCCGACGAACCAAGCCTGCACGTTCTCCCTTGTCCATGTCTGTTGGGGCACGATTACATACTTACTCACTTGCACAGGCTTCGCAAGGCTCTGAACAAGCAAATGTGCGCTCGATGCTCACCGTGCGTGGTCAGCGGCCGATTGACACTCGGAGGGTGTCAATGGACCGGCTGACCAACGCGTTGCGGCAAGAACAAGCTCTCCTCGAGTCTCTACTGTTCAAGCTCGTGGAGACCCGCCTCCTCCTCGCCGCACGAGAAGTCCGCTTCGTCCCTCGTGCCACTCGTGAGGTCGACCGCGCCCGCCAGCGCACCTGCGGTTCCGATCTCGCCCGTGCCGCAGTCGTCGACGGGCTCGGTATGACCAACCCGGACATGCGGCTTGGGACCCTCCGCGGCCTGGCTGCGCAAGCAACTGAGCCGTGGGCAGGCATGTTGCGCGACCACCACGAAGCGCTGTGCGGCCTGGTGGCCGAGATCGAACTGGTGGCCCATGACAACTCCCGCCACGCGCGCAACGGCATCAGGCGCCTCGAGGGGCGGATGCGTGCTGCCGGAGATGGCCCCGACGCTGCCCCTGGCGATCCTGGTGAGGATGATCCGGCCTTCGCGCTGGTGGCCGATCACACCGCCTACCGTTCCGTTCTCGGATCGGCCGATCGCCTGCGCATGCCGGCGCTGCTCGCGTTCCTACGCTGATCGCCGGTAACGCGGTTCAGGGCAGCCTCGTCCAACGAACGAGCGTCAAGCGCTCACCCGGTCATGCCAGGGGCTGGCACAGGCGATCGCCGTTGCGTAGCCGGCCTTGCGTCGGGCAACCCGACCGACCGGCTGGGTGACGACCTCGGCCCCGTACTGCGCACCGATGCCCTCACGGAGCATCTCGAGGGCCTCCGAGCGCAACTGGGACACGCGGGACTCGGTCACACCGAGCAACGCCGCCAGATCCTGGGACTTGCGCCCTTCGAGGAAGTAGCCGACCACGACGATTCGGTGACGCTCAGGAAGCAGGTGCACTGCGTCGCGGAGATACGCGAGCATCTCGCGGCTCTCGAGCTCCTCCGACGGCTCGAGTGTGTCTCGATCGGCGAGAACCTCGACCAGCGTGAGATCTTCCTCGGCATCGCTCACCTCGTACTCGAGGGCGAGGACCACCGAGCGGAACATCTTGTCCTGCAGCCGGCGCAGCTCTGCTGGGCTGACCCCCATGGCCTCGGCCGTCTCTGCCGGCGTCGGCGCTCGGCCGAAGTCAGAAGCCAGCTTCTGTTCGGCGGCTTCGAGCTTGCGGGCCAGGTTTCGGACCGACCGGGGAGCCCAATCGGCAGCCCGAACAGCGTCGAGGATCGCGCCGCGGATGCGCTGGGCGGCAAACCGGTCAAAGGGCACACCCCGTGACGGATCGAAGCGACGGGCGGCCTCCACCAATCCGAGTGCTCCGGCTGTCGCCAGCTCCTCACGGTCGACGTGGCGTGGAAAGTTGACAGCCACTTGGAAGACCACGTGCCGCACGAGTGGCAGGTGCTGTTCGATCAGCGTCTGAAGGTGATCGTCGTTCATGGTGCCTTGCCCTTCCCGAGTCCAGTTCGGTGATCGGTGCTTCGGCCGTCCGGACCAACACCTTGAGCAGAAATCTGGCGAAATCCCAGGAGACGTGGACAGCGGCATCCAAAAGTACCTGGTCCGCCCGATCAGGCTGCCGCGCCGCCTTCGAAGAGCGCAGCCTTCACACCGCGTCGGGAGAGCTCCTGGAGGAAGGGGGCGGGGTCGACGAGGCTGGCCAGGCCGGCCGCGCCTCTGCGCTCCAACCGCCCAGCGGCCGCCTCCACCGCTGTCAGCGCGGCAACTGCTCCGGCTGCGACCCCTGGTCGGTCCATCGCACCAAGCACCCGCACATCCCGACTCGCCCCCCGCCGACCGCGCACCTCCACCCGCACCGCGCCGAGACCCCCCTCAGGGTGTGGCGGCCTCAGCATCGGTAAACGACCGGTCAGTCGATCACGACGGTTTGCCGCTGATCGAGAGGTGACCCGGCTCACCCCTGGGAAGGCAGGCACCAGCAACAAGGCGTCGGAGAGCGCCGCGCGATAACAATCCTCGGCCCCGATGGGATCGGGGAACCAGCACAGTTCCCGCCCTGAACCGGCGGGGCGCCGGACCCATCCACCGTCGCGCCAATCGATCGCCATCCCTCCCACCGACCCGTGGTGCTGACGGGCACAGCCGGGGCCGCCAGTGCCGACCCGAGCGACGTGGATCT
>JBBSGQ010000231.1:0-6222 GCA_038253965.1 Acidimicrobiales bacterium
CGGCCACCATCTGCGGGGTGCAGGCGTTGCGCTCGAACTGGGCCAGGAACCGGCCGGCCTCCGCCGAGTCGGGGACGTGCTGGATGTGGACCCCCCCAAAGGCGCGGCCGGTGCCCCACTCTCGGACCACCAAGTCAATGAAGGCGTCGACCCGCTCCGGTGAAAAACCGATCGGATACCCGGGTGCTTGCGAGGCTCTGGCCCAGGTGCCGTAGAGGATCAGGGCCTGGGTCCGGTCGGGGTAGGTGGCGGCGAAGAGCAACGCCATCGGCCCGGCTTCAGAGATGCCGTAGATGACGGCACGCTGTGAGCCAGCGGCGTCCATCACGGCCCGGATGTCGTCGCTTCGCTCCTCCAGACTCCCGTAGCCCAGCGACCGGTCGGACAGCCCCGTCCCCCGTTTGTCGAACACGAGTACCCGGCACGCCCCGCCCATCGCTCGTATTCCCTGGAACCACGGGAACTGCCACTGCAGGTCCAGATGGGTCACGAAGCCCATCGCCACCACGAGGTCGAACGGACCCTCTCCGAAGACCGTGTAGGCAATGTCCACGTCGCCCGAGGAGCGGGCGTAACGGACTTCCGCCGGGGCGGTCACGGTTGCAACGCTAGATCTCAGGCCTCGCTTCGGGAAGGGGAGGTGCGCGCCGAGCTCCTGCCAGTACGCGTCGGAAGACTTTGACGCGCTCTCCCCGCCGCTCACATCGTGGCGGTTCCCCCACCGTTCTGTGTGGGTGGGTCAGCGAGGTGACCGCGCCCGGAGCTGCCGCTCGGCGTGGTGCTGAGCAACGCAGAACGACGCGCCCGAACGCGCGGCTCAGACCCCGTCAGGCCCGATCCGATCGGCACGTGCGGGCGAGCCCGACGGCGACAGCAGCCGCGACAGATCGACGGATACGGGTGCGCAACCGGGGCGGTGAGGATGTCCCAGAACGCGCGGCCGACGCGATGTGCGGCTCGCCCCAAGGTGCCGGTTAGTTGCGTCGGCGCGCCTGGTTATCCGCCGGCGACGAAGGCGACGACGACGTAGCAGCGTGTCGGTCGAAGTTCTGGCGTCGTCGGTCATAGATCGTGGTTGTGCGTGGGTCGGCGTGGCGGGCAGCGATCTGAACGTCGCGTAGCGGGACGCCTGCGTCGAGGGCAGCCATGATAAACGCGGCTCGGAGCATATGTGGGTGGACAGCACCAAGGCCGGCGCGCTTCCCGATGGAGCGCACCCACCGATGGGCGGTCCGTCGCGCGAGCCGCTGGCCGTCACGTCGCCGCAGGATCGGGCCTTCGTGGCGTTCGCCGACGGCGAGGTCGATGGTGCGCTCCGTGCGGGGGACGAGCGAGATGGTGGCGGGCTTGCTGCCCTTGCCGATGATGCGCAACGTTCGGTGGCCACGCTCCATGCCCAGGTCTTCGATGTTGGTCGCGCAGGCTTCACTTACCCGCAGGCCGTTGAGACCGAGGAGCACGGCGAGCGCAGCGTGGTCGCGGTCGTACCGCTCCGCGATAAACAGGAAGACCTCGGGCGCCGGAGGGATGGACTTGGGGTCGACGCACATACTGCGCCCGGTTGCCAGCGATTCGCCCGTCGATGTGGGCGAAGCGGTAGAAGCCACAGACGGTGGACAGGCGCCGGTCGATCGTCGATGCCGCCAGCCCACGCTCCTCCATCCAGCTGCGGTACAGCTCGATGTGCGGCCGCATCGCCGGCGAGCACCGCTAGCTGGTTGTCGGTGGCCCATTGGAAGAAGCCGCGGAGGTCATGCCGATAGGCATCAAGGGTCCGCCCGCTGTAGCGGGCGAGGAAGGCGACGGCGGCAATCTGCGCGTCGTCGATGACGAAGTCTGCCGTGGGCGGTTGAAGAGCCGTGGTCCGTGTCTCGATGGTGGTCATCACAAGTTCCTCCTCGTTGCGGGAAAGACCACCGAACCAGACCCCTCGACGATGGCGTCGTCGCAGCACACCGACTCCCGGCGTTCGGGGATATCGCTGCGACTGGCGATGTCTGCTCGCGAGGTACAACGTTGTGACACGGGCTGCCCTCGTCCGCATACCCGGTCAGGGACTGCGAGGTAGAGCACGGAACGGCAGGAGCTATGCAGCGCGGATACGGTCGAGCAGGTCGGGTTGAATCAGCTCGGCGGGAATCGTCTCGGGGCCGACGAAACTTCCGAGAAAGAGGCCGAAGATCTCGGGATCCATTGCCGCCATCTTCTCACCGACGAACGCGCGCCGCGCCGAACGGTTGTCTGCGTCCTCGGCCTGGCTGACCGCCATGACGTCTGCGACGAAGCGGAGGCGCTCCATTCGGGCGAAGCGTTCCTCTCCGTATGGGGCGAACGCTTCGGGGGTGCGAGCGCCTTCGAGAACGAGGTCGCGGACGATGCGAGCATCGCGCAATGCGATCGACAGACCCTGGCCGATGATGGGGTCGTTGTGGCCGGCGGCGTCGCCGACCAACACGACTCCCTCGGCGTAAGGCGTTGCCGTCCACGTGTCGTCGCCGGGATAGGTGGCAATCGGACCGGCCGGCGAGCCGGCGGACACCTGGTCACTCCACGGATAGCACGAGACCGCACAGCCGGCGAGGAACTGTTCCGTGCCCTGCCGGCCCGAGAAACGGTGCTGACCGGAAAGGCCTGGGCACCGTACGCACGCGCCCGGCCACCGCCTTGATGGAACATCAAGAAGAGGAGATCGCCCTCAGCGGCGATGACGTCGTGATCGTCCGGAACACCTTCGAGCCCGTCCACGAGCAGTCCCGCGATGTAGCCGATCGCCTCCTGTCGCTCGAGCGTGATCCCCGCTTGTTTGCGGATGGTGGACGCACGGCCGTCGGCACCTATCACGAGCGAGCTGATCAGATCGTTGACGCGCCCGTCCGCGACGTAGGACACCGCGCATGAACCACCGCTACGTCCCACCTTCACGTCTCGGACACCGCGCGTGACCGTGGCACCAGCAGCCGCGGCGGCATCAGCCAAGGCCTGGCAGGCCATCGGATGTCGAAGATTGAGGGTTCCCGGGATGCCGTCGACGAGCATCGCCATCGGGATCTCGCCCACCTCACCGGCGCCCTCGGCGTACTGCTTCCACACCGGCGAAACATGGGCGCCGGCAGCCAGCATGACGTCTTCCACACCAAGCTCGCGGGCCTCCTTCAGGCCCCATACCTGCATGCTCTCGCCCCGGACGCGATCCTCGTACTCCATCGTCGACTCGAGGACGGTGACACCGAGTCCTTCGCGCGCTAATGCGAAGGCAAGCGAGGCCCCTCCAATACCCCCACCGACCACCACGACGTCCGACAGCTCAGCCATGATCCCCCTTGTGTCGCGCGCAACCGCACCACGACGATCATGACAGTCGACAACACGCTCGTCACGTGCGGCCGACGGCCTCGCTTCGAGACCCGTCGTCGAGGTCGTCCTCGACTCGAAGAACATCGACCACCTCATGTCGCCCGAAGAGTGTCGTGCTCGTCGATGAGGAGGGACGATGCGTCGGCCATGATGGGTCCTCGGCCGAGGAACGGGGTTCGAGCTCGGCGTATCGCCTCCCAGCTCAGTTGTCCCGGCGACGGGACGAACAGCAGCCCCTCACCGCGCTACCCATTGGCGCTCCGAGCCGGACCAGGGACGGCGTCTCACCACCGAGACAATCCTCGGCCAGGAGCTAGCACTGCACCGCTGGGCCCAGAGCCACGCCTACCCCGTCCCACCGACCACCGATGATCCTCAACGTGCTGCCGCCCGCGATGGGCGGCGCTGCGTCGCTGGTGCTCGGCTCCCCAGACGAAGCGCGGTTAGTCGGCGCGATACGAACGTCTGAGAACTTCGTGCCGGAGCTGTCAGTGGTCGCCGAGCTCGACGGGCAAGTTGTGGGCCACGTCATGGTCAGCGTCGCTTCGCTGCACGACGGGAGACTCGTGGCCGGGTTGCCACCTTGTCACCCTTGGCCGTTGTGCCTGCGTCCGAGGGACGAGGTATCGGCCGGTGTAGGGCAGGGTCTGACACTCTGGATCAGGTGGATTCCTGGCCGGCGCTTGCAGCAGCGAACAACGCCGAGTGGTGCGGTGCGGTGTGCCGGACACATGGAATCGATGCCGAAGTCGACAGCGACGCTTGGACCAGCCGAACGCGGACCCCGTCGCTCTACCCCGACGCGGTCACGCTCGTGCCTGATCCCTCACTTCCAAAGCTCTTGGCTCGTGTCGACGCCTCGCCCGGTTGCTCGATCAAGGACAGCTTCGCCTCATTGGACTTGACGAGCTACGGGTTCCGGGTCCTGTTCGACGCCCAGTGGATCGTCCGGGTGCTGACCGCACCCCAAACCATCGCGGCGGGCCCTCGTTGGACGGTCGTGCGGGACGTCAATGCCTTCGCCAGGTGGGAAAGCGCGTGGCGGGGCGGGCACGGTCCGCTGGACGTTCTCCGTGCCGACCTGCTCCGCATGCAGTCGGTGAAGGTGCTTGCCGCGCAGGTCGACGATCGCATCGTGGGCGGAGCTGTTCTAAGTCGCGGTGCGGCGGTCGTCGGCATCTCCAACTTCTTCGCCGACGCCCCGACCGCACCGACGAGCTGGCAGGGTTGTCTGGCGTTGGCCAGTGCTCTCTTTCCTGGAGAAACGCTCGTGGGCTACGAGTCAGGGGACGCGCTCGATGAAGCAGGGATGTATGGATTCGATGCCGTCGGCCTGCTCCGGGTGTGGGTCCACGAAGGCTGAACCGTTGCCGTGAACCGCGTCCCCAATGTGCCTGCTTGAGACTTGAGGCGAGCGGTTCGTAGCGTTCGAGGGGTCCCGGCTGGGAAGGCCCACGAAGTGCCTGCCGGTCTGTTCGCAGGTCTGGCTTCCGAACGAAGAGCGTCCCTGGCCGGGGCTTCGCCGCGTCGTGGCTCGAGAGAGGAACAGCACCGATCCGAAGCAGGAGTGCCCGACACGGTTCCCCACCACTCACCGTTCCACGGAGGACCGTCATGCAAGTGATCATCGGTGTCGACCCCCACAAGGGGTCCCACACCTGTTGATGAGGCGACCTTGGCACGGAGCTTTGGTCGCACATGGTCAGCTTCAGCAACGGCTCGCTCCGGTGATGCTTCCGGAGCCGGTGCCATCGGCGAGGTAGGTGCCGACGCCGTCGCCGTGTGCGGTCATGCCGGCGAGTTCACCTCTTCCGCCGTGGCCGATCACTGTGAAGGTGGAGGTGGCGTTGCCAACCGCGTCGATCGTCTCGTGGGTGCGCACGAGGAATGAGCCGGCCCCGCACCCGGCGACGCGTCCCGTGAACTCCTCGATGATGTCGACGTGGTACGTCCCGCGGGGGTCCACGACGTAGCGGTAGGTGTAGGTAGAGGTCCCGTCCCAGTCCCCGGAGTAGGCGGCGGAGCCGAACGCCTCACCGTGGCAAGTCGTGGCAACGGTCTGCGGCGCGCAGCGCAGCGATGTGAGGGTGTCCGGTCCGGCGGTGTAGGTGGCGGAGAACGGCGTGGGAGTCGAATTGGCTCCGGCGGGCAGTGCGCCGCCGAGGATGAGGGTCACTACGGCGGCGATGGCGCCGAGGGCCCGGGCGGCTGTGGTCCGGTTCACGACGTTCCCGCCGTGTCCGGTACGAGCCCGAGCTGCTGCATGATTTCGAGGTTGTCCCACACCGTTGCGATGTCGGTGACTTTGCCGTCGACGACGCGATCCATCGAGATGAAGGTGATGAGCACCGACTTCTCGGTCGGCGCGATCCCGAAGTAGTCGCCTCGGTGGGTGCCGCAATAGGTCCAGCGACTGGCCACGAGGTCGCCGTCGGCGACAATGTCTTCCAAGGTGATGTGCTGATCCGGGAAGCCGATGAGGTCAGCGGCGACGGATTCCTTGAACGCCGCCAAGCCGTGCACCTCGGGAGCACCTGACGCTCGGTACCGGACGTCGGCGGCGACCGTGTCGTCGGCGGCGGAGGGGTTCTTGTGGTTGTGGAGCTCGTTGTAGATCCGTTGGACGAGATCCCGGTTGGCATTGTTGGACATGGCTTGGCTCCTCCTGGTTGGCGCGAGGCCTGCACCTGGGAGGCGTAACTCCAACGGTTACGGGCGTACGCCTATTGCGACCGGGTGAGTCGGGAACGAGGAGCAATGCCCAGCACGGTCGCTGCGTTCAGCGCTGCGTCGCTCAGCGTCCGGGCGCGTGCGGCGTCGCCCCGTCTTCCTCTTTGCCGGAGTGCCGCGGCCAGCTCGAAGCGCGTC
>JBBSGQ010000232.1:0-6202 GCA_038253965.1 Acidimicrobiales bacterium
ACGGACCCGCCGACCGCTCGACGGTCGCCGACGAGGTTCGAAGGCGCGCCGCCGCCGCCCGAGGTGCACCCCTCTCTGCACGGGCTGCGGGCTCCAGTGCACGAGCCGCCGACATCGCCCCGTCGGCCGCGCTGCGCCGGCTGCGACCGGTTCCGCCACCGGCACCGGTGTCAGCGCGGCCCGGCGTCAGCATGGTGAAGAAGGTGATCCGTCGGCTGATCGCATGGGAGATCGACCCGTTACGCGACCAGCTCAATCGCCTCCAACGGGCCGCGGTCGACGCAGTCGACGCAGAAACCGAGCGGGCCATGTGCCTCGATCCTGTGGCGGAAGAATCGAACGGCCCTCGGTGAACACCACGCTCACCGACGATGCCGGGTCGGTCGCGAGCACCGAGGATGCGCCGCGCGTAGCGGCGAGCGACGCGGTGTCCACCGAGCCCGTCTTCGCCGTGTCCTGGCGTCGGCTCGGCTTGGAGACGATGTCGGTGGCGACGTTCGCTTGGATCTGGGTCGCATTGCTCTACCGGCTGTGGAACGCCAGCCTGCGCATTCCGGTCGATCCGAACGGCGACGCGACCCTGATCGGGGCCATGGTGAAGACCATCACCGAACGCGGTTGGTATCAGAGCCAACCGAGGCTTGGCGCTCCGTTCGGCCAGAAGTTCTACGACTTCCCTCACGGCGGCGAGACGCTCCAGCTCTTGGGCATCAAGGTCATAGCGACGTTCGTGGAGCCGTTCGGGCTGACCATGAACCTGTACTACCTCGGCGGGTTCGGTGTTGTCGCTGCCGTGACGTTCCTGGTGCTGCGCCACTTGCGGTTCGGCTACCTCATCGCGGCCATCGGCTCGCTGATCTACACGTTTCTGCCATACCACTTCGTGCACGCCGAGGCTCATCTCTATCGGTCGACGTACTACTCGGTGCCACTGGCCTGTCTCCTCCTGGTCTGGGCCCAGAGTTGGCGGACACACTTCCTCACCGATCCCGACCCACCTCCCGGCGTCAAGGTGCGCGACAACCTGCGGCTCAAGCGAGTCGCCGCGGCGTTGGCCATCTGCGTCGTGATCGGTGCGACCGAAACGATGACGATGACGTTCACCGCGGTCCTGCTCGGCAGCGCCGCCCTGGTCTCGGCGATCCGCTGGAAGGAACCGGCTCGGCTGCTCGTCAGCGGAGCGTTGGCGGCGACTATCTTGTTCACGTTCCTCGTCTGCACCTCGCCGACGTTCAACTACTACCGGGTTCACGGCACGAACCACACCGCGGCGCGACGCACCGTCACCGAAAGCGAGCTCTACGGGCTGAAGCTCTCCCGTCTCGTCACGCCCTCGGACGGACACCGGTTCAAGTCGTTCGCCGAGTTCGGCGCGAAGACCCAGGACAAGAGCCGTGTGAAGAGCGAAGGTGGTCAGGCCCTGGGTCTGCTCGGCACCGCGGGCCTGCTCGGAGCGCTTTACGGCGCCTTGGTGAACGGCATGCGAAGGACAGCGGGACGCCGCGACCTTCGCCGCCCGGACGACCGCGCCGCTCTTTGGGAGCACGCCGGGCTGATCACCGTGCTCGCGATCCTGTTCGCGACGATCGGAGGCCTCTCGATCCTGTTGTCGGTGGCCGGCTTATCGCAGGTTCGCGTCTGGAACCGGATATGCATGATCATCGCGTTCTTCGCGCTGGTGATCGTCGCTAGCTGGTTCGAGCGACTCGTGCCGTGGGTGCGGAGCAGGTCATGGCCATCTCGATCGGTGCTCGGGTGCCTGGCTGTGGTCGTGCTCGGTTTCGGATTGTGGGACGGCATCCCGCCGGCTCATCCTCCCTACGCCCAGATCGACAAGACGTGGAACCGTGACGAACACTTCGTCAAGGCGATCGAGAGGCGGATGCCGGGCGACACAGCGATCTTCCAGCTGCCGGTCCTTGCGTTCCCCGAGGTCGTCCCACCCGGGACGATGCGCGACTACGACCCGCTGCGCGGCTACCTGCACGACGACGGAACACTGCGCTGGAGCTACGGCGCGATCAAAGGTCGGCCCGATGCCGACTGGCAGATCCGCCTGCGCAACCGAATCGGTCCGATCCGCGCTCTTCCGTCGCTGCTCGGTCTGGGCTTCACCGGCCTATGGATCGATGGGAACGGCTACACCGACGGCGGGAAGGAGATCGCTCAGATCCAGGCCACTGTCGGGATCAAACCGATTCGCAGCGAGGATGGCCGATTCCTGTTCTATGACCTGCGCCCGTACAAGGCTCGCCTCGGACGTTCCGACGCTTCGCTCGCCGCTGAGGCGAAGCAAGTGTTGGGGGTCACACCTCCGGCCAGCTGACTGCTCCGTTCTTTGCCGCGGCGATCCTGCAGAGCGAGGTCCGGGCGTCAAAGAACGGGATCACGGGCCTCGGCGATCAACCACGGGAAAGCAGCCGTGACCGCGACGGTACGAAAGCCGGCCCCCAAAGCACGCCGGAGGCGACCAGGGGTGAAGAACTGCACGTGTTCGGGATCGTTGCCGAGGCGTCGCACGTTCTTGCCCCGACCGAGGTTCCCGAACCGAAACCACGGTTCCCAGGGCACCGAGACGACGCAACGCCCACGGGTGATCCGGGCCAGCTCTGCAACCGCTGGCTCGTAGGTCGGCAGATGCTCGAGCAGCTCGATGCACGTGACCAGATCAGCGCAATGGTCGACGATCGCCAACATGCCCGCATCGGACCGCAGCCCGGCCAGGTCGGGCAGACGTTCCCGCGCCGCCTGGACCTTGTCGAACCGGTACTCCACCCCGATCGCCGAGTAACCGGCCGGCAGCATCCGCTCCAGAGCGAGACCCTCGCCGACGCCGACATCCACCACTGTCCCGTCAACGGCGCCGATGACCGACGTGAGCCGACCCATCCAGCGCGCGAGGAGCCGCTGCACCACCGGGTTGGCGGTGGCGTACTTCTTGGCGTCCTGCCCAGCCGCCTCCTCAGGCGCGCCGGGCGCCAGCCCGATCGGTCGCGCGATCACCGAATCGGCTGCAGCGCCTCTCACCGAAGATCGCCCTCAGCCGTGGACTCGAGACTTCGCCGGCGGCGAAGGTTCACCATGAGCTCGCCCAGGAGCCCGAGCGAGACCATCTGCACAGCCACCACCACCAGCAGTACCCCGAGTTGCAATGCCGGCCGCACACCAATGCTGTGACCGAGCGCCTTGGACACTCCCATCCAGGAGAGCAAGACCGACCCGATGAACCCGATCACGAAACCGATGCCGCCGAACAGGTGGAACGGGCGGGCGGTGTAGGTGGTCAGGAACTTGACGGTCACCAGGTCGAGGAAGCCGCGCCAGAACCTCGCCCGCCCGAACTTCGATGTGCCGTGGAGGCGTTCGTGGTGCTCGACATCCACCTCAGCAACCCTGAAGCCGTTCCACGCTGCGAGCACAGGTATGTAGCGATGCAACTCGCCGTACATCTCGAGCGTGTCGGCAACTTCGCGGCGCATCGCTTTGAGCCCGCTGTTGAAGTCCTTGCCCGGCACCCCGGTCACCTTGGCCGTCACCCCGTTGTAGACCTTGGACGTGGTGCGCTTGATGAAGCGGTCGTTGCGGATCGCCCGTCGCCCGGTGACGAGATCGAGCCCGCCGTTCAGCTCCGTCAGCAGTCGCGGGATCTCGGCTGGGTCGTCCTGCCCGTCAGCGTCTATGAGGACTACGACCTCTCCCTCGACGTGATCGAGCCCTACGCTGAGCGCCGCCGACTTGCCGGCATTGCGCCTCAGCCTGATGTATCGGACGTTGGGGCTCCGTAGCTCGGCCATCACGCCGCGAGTGCCGTCATTGCTGCCGTCGTCGACGACCAGGATCTCCCACGACACGCCCATACCGTCGAGCACTGTCGCTGTGGCCGGGATGGTCTCGACAAGGTTCTCGGCTTCGTTGTACGCCGGCATCAGCACCGACACGTGCGTACCCATACGGCGGGCCTCCTCGGGAGACCTCCAGGGTAGTAGCGCGGCCTCTGCGGGTAAGGAGACCCTTCGTGGCGCACCCGCCGACGTGACGGGCCGGCCACGGGTCGAAAGGAGCACCGCCCGATGGCCGACGACCAGAGCACCAAGCGGACCTCGAGATCCGGCACCGCCGACCTCGTCCGCCACCTCCCCGCGGCGATCCTGGTGGTCCTTCTCGCGGCCTTTGCCATCGACAACCGGCGCAAGGTCACCGTCGGCTTCGTCTTCACCGACAAGCGGGTGCCGCTCGTGTTCGTGTTGCTGGCGACCGCGCTCATCGGCGCCGCGCTCGGCGCGCTGCTGCGTCGCCGCCGGAGCTGAACCACTTCGGCGACGGCGATCCTGCTCCGCATCTGTTCGTCCCGGTCGATAGGCGGCAGCTGCATAGACTCGCCGACCATGCCGTCGACCGGACCTCCCGTCGCAGCTGGTCGATGAAGGCACTTGTCACCGGCGCCCACGGCTTCGTGGGTCGCCACCTCACCGAGCACCTGTCTGGCCAAGGCGACGAGGTCATCGGCGTAGACCGCCACGGCGGAGGTGTGGACATCACCGACGCGGCTGCGGTGCACGACCTCCTCGATCGCATCCGGCCCGAAGTCCTGTACCACCTCGCCGGCTGGGCGGACGTCGGCGGCTCGTGGCGGGCCCCGGTCGAGGCCTTCCGGGTGAACGCTGAGGGCACCCTCAACGTGCTCAACGCAGCGATCGAGGTGGGCGTGGATCGGGTGCTGGCGGTGAGCAGCGCTGACGTCTACGGCAAGGTCTCGACCGAGGAGCTCCCCCTCACCGAGGAGTCGCCGTTGCGCCCGGCGAGCCCTTACGCGGCCAGCAAGGTGGCCGCCGACTACCTCGGCCTCCAGGCCTGGCTCGGGCGCGGCCTGCCAGTGCTACGAGTTCGGGCGTTCAACCACCTCGGCCCCGGTCAGACCGACAAGTTCGTCGCCCCTGCGCTGGCATCACGGATCGCTCGCAACGAGCTGAACGACACCGACGTCCTACGCGTCGGGAACCTGACCGCCCGCCGCGACTTCACTGACGTGCGCGACGTGGTTCGCGCGTACCGGATGCTCGTCGTATGCGGCGAACCAGGCGAGGTCTACAACGTCTGCTCCGGCGCCGATCTCGCCGTACAGGAACTGGCGGACAAGCTGCTTGCGCTGGCCAGCCGACCAATGCACTTCGAGTCAGGACCCGAGTTGCTCCGACCGGTCGACATCCCCGTGCTGCGGGGGGACCACACCCGCCTCACGAGAGCCACTGGTTGGGTACCGGAGATACCGATCGACAGCACGCTCGCCGATCTGCTCGAGGACTGGCGGGCCCGCGTCAGAACCGGCGCTCCCGACTGATCGTCCTCCGGGCGTCGTCGAGCGCTCGCCGCTCCCCCAGATCACAAGCTGTCGCGGAGAGCGCTCCCAGCTTCAGATCCCACTCGTCCAACACCCGGCGGGCCACACGCCGTTCGGCCGATTCGAGCCACCGCAGGTCACGATCGAGGAGAGCGAGTTGGTGTTCCACCTCGGTCCATCGGGCCACGACCATCGGCAGTCGATCGGCCTTGGCCACAGGGTAGGACGTGCCGTCCACGAGCTCGTGGGGCTCCATCCGGAACAGACCGGCCAGCAGCGCCACCGTCCGCTCACCAGGACTGTTGATGTCGGTCTCGAGGTGGGATATGGCGACGCGCGAGACGCCCAACCGTTCAGCAAGCTCCTGTTGGGTCCACCCCCGCTCGACCCGAAGCACGGCGATACGCCGCCCGAGCGAGTTTGGCTCCGACGGTCGGCCGGGCCAACTGCCCGGTTCCCAGGACTCCACGTGCCCATTCTCGCCCACGAGCCTCCGCGGATCCTGCCAACTCAGTTAGCAGACAGTCCGACAAGACCGGTTTAGAAACGTCGGTATGACCAACCGCGCGCTCATCACCGGCATCACCGGCCAAGACGGCTCGTACCTCGCAGAGCTACTGCTCGGGAAGGGCTACGAGGTGATCGGCATGGTCCGTCGGTCGAGCACCGTCAACTTCGAGCGCATCGCCCACTTGCAGGATCGCATCACGTTCGTGCCGGGTGACCTTCTCGACCAGATGTCGATGGTCAACATCTTGTCCGAGCATCGGCCGCAGGAGGTCTACAACCTCGCGGCGCAGTCCTTCGTGCAGACGTCGTTCGGACAGCCGGTGCTGACTGGTGAGATCACGGGTCTTGGCGTCA
>JBBSGQ010000233.1:0-6197 GCA_038253965.1 Acidimicrobiales bacterium
CCAACGGATCAACGCCCTGCAGAGCGGCACCATCAACGTGATGCACACCTCGAGCGCAGAAGACATCGGCGGCACGCTCAAGAAGTTGCAGAGCTCCGGCAAGACCAACATGTACGTGACCCAGAAGTTCGGCGAGGTCGCCTACACGATGCTCAACTCGTCGATCCCGCCGTTCGACGACATCCGCATGCGCAAGGCCATGGCCATGGGTGCCGATCGCAACGACATCAACAACATCACCAACAACGGCCTACCGACCATCGCCGACGGGCCGTTCGCCCCGGGCAGCGTGGGATACCTGAAGGACCCGAGCTTCCCGAAGTTCGATCTGGCCGCCGCGAAGAAGCTGGTCCAGGACTACGTGAAGGACGGCCACAAGGCCGAGTTCACGCTGAACGCCGCGAACGACGTGCAGGTCAAGCGGCTGGCCGAGCTCATCCAGGAGAAGGCCAAGCAGGTGGGCATCAACATGAAGATCAAGCCCGAGGAGCAGGCGGCGCTGATCAACGACGCCATCGGGGGCAAGTTCCAGGCGGTCACCTGGCGCAACCACCCCGGCGGCGACCCGGACACCCAGTACGTCTGGTGGTACGACGGCAACCCAGATCCCAAGACCGTGGCCAACCCCGTCAACTTCGGGCGCATCAACGACCCGCTGATGGACAAGCTGCTCGACGAGGGCAGGTCTGTGCCGGATCCCGCCAAGCGCAAGAAGATCTACGAGGACCTGAACCGCGAGTTCGGCAAAAAGGTGTGGAACATCTGGGCCTGGTTCACCCCATGGGCCATCGCCGAGAACAAGAACGTGCACGGCATCCTCGGCCCGAACCTGCCCGACGGGAGCAAGCCGAACCCCGGACTGCCGGTTGGCCACACGCTCATGGGGATGTGGATCAGCAGATAGGAGACGGTGGTCGTGCTTGCTGACAACGGCCCGCGGCCGGTGGGCCTATCGAGGGAGAGGACCTGACGATGCCCATCATCGTACGCAAGTTGCTGCAGCTCGTCGTCGTGTTCCTGGTGGTCACGTTCTTCACGGTGCTGCTCATCTCCCTCATCCCCGGCAAGCCGGAGCAGGTGCAGATCCCGTTCGGGACCGACGCGCAACGCCAACAGTTCCGCAAGGACGTCGGGCTGGACAAGCCCTTGCCGGTCAGGTACGTCAAGTGGCTCGGGAACTTCCTGCACGGCGACCTCGGGAACCGCTACCAGCCTTCGGGCAAGCGACCGGTGGGCCCGGAGATCGCCGATGCGATCCCGGTGTCGCTCCTGCTCATGCTGTACGCGCAAGTGCTGTCTTTACTCATCGCCATACCAGTCGGAGTGTTCGCCGCCTATCGAGCGGGGAGCCGGCTCGATAGAGCGGTGAACACCACGGCCTTCGGGATGATCGCCATACCGAACTTCGCCCTGGCACTTGTGCTCGCGTACTACGTCGGCGTCAAACTCCGCTGGGTACCACCCGAGGGATATGTGAGTCTCGGCCACGGGATCGTGAAGCACTTCAAGACCATGGCCCTGCCCACGATCACCCTCGCCGTAGGCCAGATCGCGGTGTACATGCGCCTGCTCCGTAGCGACATGATCCAGACGCTGCAGGAGGACTACATCCTGATGGCCAAGTCCAAGGGCATCTCGAACCGCAGGGTCCTCTGGCGCCACGCGCTCCGGCCATCGAGCCTCACCCTGCTGACAGTCGCCGGCCTGCAGGTCGGAGCTCTGATCGGTGGCACGGTGGTCATCGAGTTCCTCTTCGGCATTCCGGGGATGGGGAAGTTGATCGGCACGGCGATCGGCGAACGGCAGTACATCGCACTCCAGAGTGCCATCGCCGTCGTGGCCGTCGGATACGTGCTGGTGAACTTCTTCATCGACTTTCTCTACAACGTTCTCGACCCACGCATTCGGGAACGACGCACGTGACCGCTTCAGGAATGAAGGATCAGGTGAACCCATGACTGACCTGGCATCGGCATCCACCGGCCTCCAGACAGGCATTGTGCTCGCGGATGTCGAACCCGACGATGGCATCACGAAGAAGAAGTTGCCGTTCGGCGCCTACCTGGCCGGCGGCTGGATGATCCTGCTCATCGTGGCCATCCTGGGTGCGTCCTACCTTCCGCTGTCGGACCCGAACGAGAGCATCGCGGGGCTGAAGGAGGTGGCCCCGTTCCAGGTATCAGGGCACGTACTGGGTGGCGACGGCAACGGACGTGATCTCCTCGCCCGCACCATCTACGGGGCCCGGATATCGATGGAGGTAGCCGTCTGCGCGGTGCTGTTCGGTCTGTTCATCGGCGGCGCACTCGGGCTCCTGTCCGGCTACTACCGCGGCAAGGTCGGCAACGTGCTGGTCAGCCTGTTCGACATCCTTCTTGCCATACCGCCGCTCGTTCTCGCGCTCGCCCTCGTGGCGGTCTTGAAAGGAGACCCGAGCGCAGACAACGGTCTTCCGACGGTGCTCATCTTGATCCTCGCCCTCGGCATCGTCTCGATCCCCATCCTCGCCCGGATCACACGTGCGAACACGCTCGCCTGGGCCCAGCGCGACTTCGTCACCGCCGCCCGGGCTCAGGGCGCGAAGAACTCGCGCATCATCCTCCGGGAGATCCTGCCCAACGTCCTGCCCTCGATGATCTCCATCTCCCTGCTCGGCATCGCCGTGACGATCATCGCCGAGGGCGGCCTCGGCATCCTCGGCGTCAGCGTGGAACCACCGACCGCCACGTGGGGCACGATCATCGCCGACGGTCGCACGGCACTGCGGGACTCGCCGTTCATCGTGTTCATCCCTTGTATTGCGATCTTCCTCACGGTGCTGTCACTCAACTACCTCGGCGATGTCGTCCGTGACCGCTTCGACGTCCGGGAGAGCGCCCTGTGAGCGAACGTCAGGCTCTCGACCCGTCGTGCTGTAGCGGCGTTGCAGATCTCTCAGCGAGAGGACCGGTGCGCCGATGACCACCACCGACCCCCAGCCCGCGCAGCTCTCCGGGCTGGATCAGTCTCCGGATGGTGATCCAACAGGCGAACCGCTGCTCCAAGTCACCGACCTCAAGACGAACTTCACCTCGGATCGCGGCCGGGTCCAGGCCGTTCGCGGCGTTACGTTCACCCTCGATCGGGGCAAGACCCTCGGGATCGTCGGCGAATCCGGCTCGGGCAAGTCGGTCCTGGCCCGCTCCATCATGGGCCTCATGCCATCCAACGCCACCCGCACTGGCAGTGTGCGCTACGGCGGCGAAGAGATCCTCAACGCTCCGCTCAAGGTGATGCGCGAGTACTGGGGGGACCAGATGAGCATGGTCTTCCAGGATCCGATGACTGCGCTCAACCCGGTCATGCGGGTGAGCAAGCAGATCACCGAGTCCATCCACGAGCACCTCGACGTCAGCAAGGACTACGCCGACGAGTCAGCGCTGAAGATCCTCGAGTCGGTGGGCATCCCTGAAGCGAAGCGCCGGCTCCGGCAGTACCCGCACGAGTTGTCAGGGGGGATGCGACAGCGGGTGATGATCGCGATCGCACTGGCCTGTGGCCCCAAGCTCCTGTTCGCCGATGAGCCCACCACCGCGCTCGACGTCACGGTGCAGGCCCAGATCCTCGATCTGTTGCAGGAACAGCAACGCGAGCGGTTCATGGCCGTCATGCTCGTCACCCACGACCTCGGGGTGGTCGCCGGGCGAGCCGACGACATCGCCGTCATGTACGCCGGTCAAATCGTGGAGCGTGCACCAGCGCGCACTTTGTTCGCCGAGATGGCGCATCCCTACACCGAAGCGCTGCTGCAATCTATCCCCAAGTTGGAGATGCCGAACCACACCCGGCTGCAGGCCATCGGCGGTCGTCCACCGGACCTGGTCAACCCGCCACAGGGATGCAAGTTCGCCCCGAGGTGCCCGTACGCGCAGGACAAGTGCCGGGAGGTCGAGCCGCCGCTCGAGGAGCACGGAACCCCGGGCCACGCGTTCGCCTGCTACTACCCGGTGAACTCCGCGGAGGGTGCTGAGGCGCTCGCCCGGAACCGAGCCGCCCACGTGCCAGCTGCAAATACCACCGACCCGACGGCGGTGGTGTCCTGATGGCCGGAATCGGTACTGCCCACCTCCGCCCGCCGGACGAGACCTTGTTGCAGGTCGAACACCTGGTCGTCGAGTTTCCCGCAGGCCGGCGGGGTTTGAAGGTGAACGCGGTGACCGACGTCAGCATCGACGTCAAACCCGGCGAGACGCTCGGGCTGGTCGGTGAGTCCGGCTGCGGCAAGTCGACCACCGGCAAGGCGATCCTCCAGCTCCCGCCGCCCACCAGTGGCACGGTCACCTTTGACGGCAAGAAGCTGAGCAGCACCTCCGGGGAGAGCCTGCGGCGGTTGCGCACGCAGCTCCAGATGATCTTCCAGGACCCGATCTCATCGCTCAACCCGCGTCGTCGAGTCGAAGACATCATCGCCGAGGGACTCAGCATCTGGCAGATCGGTGACAAGGATTCGCGGTCCAAGAAGGTCGACGACATGCTGTTGACCGTCGGGCTCGATCCTGCCGTGGCCCGCGGACGCCGGCCTTTTCAGTTCTCCGGCGGCCAGTGTCAGCGGATCTCGATCGCGCGAGCGGTGATGACCGAACCGAAGCTGAGCATCTGTGACGAGCCGGTCTCCGCGCTCGACGTATCGGTGCAAGCGCAGATCCTCAACCTGCTCGAGGACATGAAGGAGCGCTACGGCCTCACGCTGATCTACATCGCCCACGACCTCGCGGTGGTAAAGAACGACAGCGACCGGGTGGCGGTCATGTACCTCGGTCGCATCTGCGAGGTCGGCAACCCGAACGTGCTCTACCAACAGCCGGCGCATCCGTACACCTCGGCACTGCTGAGCGCCATACCCGTCCCGAACCCCGAGGTGCGACCCGAGGACCGCCAGTCGCTGGCCGGCGAGATCCCCTCTCCGGTGTCACCGCCGAGCGGCTGCCGGTTCAGGACCCGTTGCCCGCGAGCCGAAGAGAAGTGCGCCGCTGAGGTACCCGAGATCCGCCCGATCGGCGATGACCAGTTCGTGGCCTGCCACTTCCCGCTTTCCCCGAACGACACAGTGCCCCCTACCGAAGTCGTCGGTGCCAGCACCTCGGGCGCAACTGTCGGCTGAGCCACGCCTGGGCGGTCGGAGCGACTTGAGTTGCATGCCAGGATGAGCGCCATGGCACAACCTCCCGAGATGGCTACCGACCCCGACACGATCTATGAGGTCACCCTCGACACCGACCGGGGGGAGATCGTCATGGACCTCGACCCAAGGCTCGCGCCGGTGACTGTGAACCACTTCGTGGTCCAAGCCCGCGGGGGCTTCTACGACGGCCTGACCTTCCATCGCGTGGTGCCGGGTTTCGTCGCGCAGGGCGGTGATCCCGACGGGACAGGACGCGGCGGCCCGGGGTACAAGTTCGCCGACGAGCCGGTACGAGGGGAGTACACCCTCGGCGCGGTGGCGATGGCCAACGCGGGTCCCGACACGAACGGTTCCCAGTTCTTCATCTGCATCGACGACTGCCGCCAGAAGCTCCAACCGCTCTACAACCTCTTCGGCCATGTGACAGCGGGCGTCGACGTCGCCCAGTCCATCAAGGTTGGTGACCGGATAAAGACGGCAACAGTGCAAGAGCGTCCCGCGACCTGAGTGCGTCGCCGCTCACAAGGCGATCGTCGACCCCGACGACATGTCGCGCTCGACGTTCGTGATCTGTTCGGCGGCGCCGGCCGCCGCACGTACCGAGGTGTTGTCGCACCCCCCGTCGAACTTCGACTGATAGGACACAGCCAGCCGGTCCGGACGGGTGGCGCCCGTGCGTGTTCGCGCCGAGAAGTCACTCCACCGCACCAACACCGAGGGATCGCCGCAGCGCGCGAAGACTTCCGACCACACCATCACGTCGGCCAGTGCTGTGCCCTGGCAGTGCAACTCGCGTATGGCCCGTCCGTCGACCGACCCCTGCCACGTTCCTGGCCGCGCCCCAGCCGCTATCGACAGCCGATACGGACGAGCCACCGTCCAGGCGAAGTCTCTGGTGTTCGGGTTGCCGGTGGCGCTGGCCAACTCCGAGACCGTGCCATCGAGCTCATGCCCGGCCGCGTCGTAGCCACCCCAGTTGGCAGCGGTTCCACCGGGATGGGCTGGGTACCACTGCAGACCGAGATGACCGGCACCG
>JBBSGQ010000234.1:0-6181 GCA_038253965.1 Acidimicrobiales bacterium
CAGGTGCCGCTCGTCAAGGAGGCGCGCCTGGGGCTGATCCGGCGCGAGATCGAGCGCCTCGTGGAAGCGGGCGGGGACCTCTGAGGTCGAGGGGGCAGGTCGGTGCCGGAGGATCCGCGCCGGCGTCAGCGCCACTTGTCGGCAAGGGCGCGGATCACCTTCCAGTCACGGGTGGTGGCGGCAACACCGGCGAGCACCTCGAGTCGCGCGTTGGTGCTTTTGGCCTCGTTGAACGGCTTCGTCAGCCAGAGATGCAGGTCGCGGCCGGCCAGCTGCAGGTGCTCACCGTCGACATCCCATGCATCGAGCCTGCTGGCCGCTTCTGACGTGGGACTGTCGCGGAGCAACACGACAAAGTGCCGGGCTTCGTCGCTGAACGGGCTGGGCGGGGATGTCGCAACCGTCCTTACCAGCTCCCGGGGCGTTCGCACGATCGCCTTGACCTCGAACCCAAGCGCCGCGACCAGCGCCGTCTCCACGGATTCGGCGACCTTTGCAGTGCTCCGGGCGGACGAGGCGAGACGGACGTTACCGCTCTGGATGTGGGTCTCGACCTTCTGAAAGCCAGCGGACTCGAGGTGCTCGCGCAGCGCCTGCATCTTCACGTAGCGCCCACCCACATTGATGGCCCGGAGAAAGACGATGTATGTGGCCACGTCGTCAACCTCAGCGAGCCGGGGCTGGGAGCCGGCTCAACCCGGCGCCTCCAAGGCGAACACCTTGCCAGGATTGAGGATCGACAATGGATCGAGGGCCCTCTTGATCCGACGGTGGACGTCCAGGCTCAACGCACCGAGCTCGCGCTCGAGCAGTCCGACCTTCAGCAACCCAACGCCGTGCTCGCCGGTGATCGTGCCGCCGAGTTCCAGGCTGATTTCCATGATGCGGTCGAACGCGAGCTGCGCCGCAACCACCTGGGCGCTGTCGCTGCCGTCGAAGACGACCGTGGGATGAAAGTTCCCGTCGCCGGCGTGCCCCACCACCCCGATGGTGAGGCCGCACTCGGCGCTGACCTCCTGCACCCTGCCGACGAGCGCGGCCAGCTCGGTGCGGGGCACGCAGACGTCGTCGATCATCGTCGTACCGAGCCGCTCCATGGCGGTGAGCACCTGCCGTCGCGCGTGTAACAGCAGCTCGCCCTCCTCCGGGTCGTCAGCAATCACGACCTCGACTGCGCCGGAATGCTCCAGCACAGCAGCGATCCGGGCGATCTCCTGCCTGCCCAGCTCGCCGCCGCTGTCGGACTGGGCCAGGATCAGGGCACCGGCGTCAGGGGAGATTCCCATGTGGAAGGCGTCGTTGACGGCGTGGACACTCACCTGGTCCATGAACTCCAGGAGCGACGGAACGGTGCCGCAGGTGACGACGTTGGTGACCGCTTGGGCGGCGGCCTGCGCGGATGCATAGACAGCAACAGCCGTGAGCGGCTGCTGGGCATGCTGCCGGAGCAACAAGGTGATCTCGGTGACGACCCCGAGCGTTCCCTCGCTGCCCACGAACAGCCGGGTGAGGTCGTAGCCGGCGACCCCCTTGACCGTGCAGCGACCGGTGCGGAGCACGTCACCGTTCGCGAGCACGACCTCCAGGCCCAGTACGTAGTCGGTGGTGACGCCGTACTTTACGCAGCAGAGTCCGCCGGAGTTGGTGGCGATGTTGCCGCCGATCGAGCAGAACTCCCAGCTCGACGGGTCAGGAGGATAGAACAAGCCCTTGTCCGCAACCAGCCTGGAGAGCTCGGCGTTGAAGATGCCGGGCTGGGCGACGACGATGCGGTTGGCCACGTCGATCTCCAGGACCGCGTCCATCCGCTCCAGGCTGAGCAGGATGCACTCGTCGATGGCGTTGGCAGCACCGGAGAGCCCGCTGCGCGCGCCCTGCGGGACGACCGGAACCTGGTGAGCCGTGGCGACCCGCATGACGTGCTGCACGTCGGCCGTCGAACGGACCCGGACGAGGGCGAGCGCCTTGCCGACGCTGCAGTACATGGCCCGGTCGACGCTGTGCGCGGCGATGACGTCAGGGTCTTCGACCACTGCCCCGTCCCCGAGCCGGCTCCTCAGCTCGTCGAGCACCTGCTGCGCCGTACTCATGCGGCCACTGTATGACGAAGCGAGCCAAGACGCGCCGCCGTGACACTAGCGGTCGGGAGCCATCGCTCCTAACCTGGTGCCCTCAGCCAGCACCAACCGGCCGAAGGGCGAAGACCATGCCCGACGTCGCAGCTCATCCACTCAGCGCCCGCGACAAGACTGTCGTTGGTGTCCTGCTGGCGATACCGATGGCGGCACTGCTCATCGTGCCGATCTATGCGCGCAGCAGTCCGGAGCTTCTCGGCTTCCCCTTCTTCTACTGGTACCAGCTCGGCTGGGTGTTCCTGGCGTCAGGGCTCACGCATTCGGCGTACGTCGTCATCAAGCGGGCCAGGCACGTACGCCACCCTCGGCTTCGGGTCGGCGCTCGCGCTGTTCATGTATCCCCACTCGATGACCGCAGTGCTGTCCGGTCGCAGCCGCAACGTGATCCGGCGCAACGCGACGTTCCTGCCCCTCTACCCGTTGATGCTGGGCCTGCTCGCGCTGCTGGGCTTCGCCGCGATCGCTGCGGGGTGCGTCGGTCTTCGGCACCGACGGCTTGGCAAACGCCCAGCTCGCCGTGCCGCACCTCTTCGAGGAGAACTTCCCGAGCTGGTTCGCGGGAATCGCCTTCTCGGCCATCGCGATCGGTGCGCTCGTACCGTCGGCGATCATGTCGATCGCTGCAGCCAACCTCTTCAACCGCAATGTCTACCGGGAGTTCATCAAGCCCTCGGCAACACCGCACCAAGAGGCCGTCGTATCGAAGATCGCATCGCTCGTCGTCAAGTTCGGCGCCCCTCCTGTTCGTGCTCGCGCTCGACAAGCAGAATGCGATCAACATGCAGCTGTTGGGCGGCGGTGTGGATCCTGCAGACGTTCCTCGCGATCGTGGCCGGTCTCTACACCCGATGGTTCCACGGGTGGGCGCTGCTTGCCGGGTGGGCTACCGCGATGCTGTACGGCGCGATAGCGGCGTACAACGTCACGGTTCCCAAGACGGCGACCAGGCTCGTCAACGGCGAGGCGGTCACCGACGTCCTCGGCACCCGGCACTTCGGGGGGTCCCTCGCCGACTTCCCCTTCACGGACACCAAGGTGTACATCGCGTTGTCGGCGCTGACGATCAACATCATCGTGTCGGTGGCCGTGACGCTGGTGCTGCGGGCGGGCCGTGAAGGCTCCGGAAGGGGCGGACGCGACGACCCCGGCCGACTACTACTCCGACAGCGCTCCTGCTGACGGCGCGAGCCGCGCCAGCTCTGCCAGCGCAGCCAGCGCAGCCAGGGCCTAGAGGTTGCCGCGAAGCTCCTGGTCACGCTCGATCGCCTCAAAGAGCGCCTTGAAGTTGCCCTTGCCGAAGCCCAGCGAGCCGTGCCGTTCGATCAGCTCGAAGAAGACCGTGGGCCGGTCGCCGATGGGCTTGGTGAAGATCTGCAGGAGGTAACCGTCCTCGTCGCGGTCGACCAGGATGCCGCGCTCTTTGAGCTCCTCGATGGGTGCGCGCACCTTCCCGATCCGGGCTCGTAGCTCGGGGTCGTCGTAGTAGGAGTCCGGGGTCTGCAGGAACTCGACGCCCCGGGCTCGCATCACGTCGACCGAGCGCATGATGTCGTTGGTGGCCAGAGCCAGGTGCTGGGCACCGGGGCCCTGGTAGAACTCGAGGAACTCGTCGATCTGGCTCTTGCGCTTGCCGACCGCCGGCTCGTTGAGCGGGAACTTCACCCGATGGTTGCCGTTGGCGACGACCTTGCTCATCAGCGCCGAGTAGTCGGTGGCGATGTCGTCCCCGATGAACTCCGCCATGTTCACGAAGCCCATGACTCGGTTATAGAAGCCCACCCACTCGTCCATCTTGCCCAGCTCGACGTTGCCGACGACGTGGTCGAGAGCCTGGAAGAGACGCTTCGGTGCGCCCTCGGGCTTGACGTAGCCGGAGCTGCGGGCGACGTACCCAGGGAGGTAGACCCCGTCGTAGCGGGACCTGTCGACAAGGGAGTGCCGCGTGTCGCCGTACGCCGCGAGTGCCGCCATCCGCACAGTTCCGTGCTCGTCGCCGACGTCGTGCGGCTCCTCGACGATCGTCGCTCCCATGTCGCGGGCACGGGCGACACACTTGTCGACGTCCGGAACCTCGAGCGCGATGTCGCTGACGCCGTCACCGTGAGCACGATGGTGGTCGAGCAGGGGGCTCTGCGGGGCGACGCCGCCCTTCACGACGAAGCGGCACGACCCGCTCTTGAGCACGAAGGCCTTGTGGTCGCGGTTGCCGGTCTCCGGGCCGCTGTAGCCGATCAGCTCCATGCCGAACGCGGACTGGTAGTAGTGCGCCACCTGGGTGGCGTTGCCCACGACAAAGACGACGGCGTCCCACCCGGTCACCGGGAAGGGGTCTCTGTCCGCGTCGTACTCGACGAGGCCGACAAGCTGCTTCAGCTGGTCGAGGGTGAGGTCCGCCTGGCGCTCTTCGGTGGTCAAGGTCTCGGTCATGTCGAAATTCTGGCCTGGCCTGGCAAGCTGTGCAAGACTCGGCCCTATCCCTGGTCACATTGTCCACTCCAGTGCGGCGCGCAAACCCGCCATGTGTGCACATGGTGACCACATCTCTGACGGCGTCACGCGCTTCCACCGGGTCGGGCGCCTCGCCGAGGAGGCGAGGAGGCGGTATGACGGTCGACCAGTTGGACTCGAAGATCCTGCACCTGTTCGCGGCACAGCCGAGGATCGGAGTGCTCGAGGCGTCGCGGCAGCTCGGCGTCGCCCGCGGCACTGTCCAGGCGCGGCTGGACCGGCTGGAGCGCTCCGGAGTCGTCCGTGCGTGGGGGCCGGAGGTCGACCCGGAGTCGATGGGCTATCCGGTGACGGCGTTCGTGACGCTGGAGATCAGCCAGGCCAGCGGGCACGACCCCGTCGGTGGGCATCTGGCGCTCATCCCCGAGGTGCTCGAGGCCCACACGGTGACGGGTCCGGGCGACCTCTGGTGCCGGGTGGTCGCACGGTCCAACACCGACCTGCAGCGGGTGCTCGACAGAGTCGTCAGCTTCCCCGGCATTCAACGGTCGTCCACGATGATCACGTTGGCCACCGAGATCCGGCACCGCGTGCTCCCGCTCGTAGCAGCGGCCACCGGGACCGCGGCCGGTGCTGAGACACAGCCGTCCAGCTGAGGTTGCCTAGATTTGTACCCATGCGCGTACTCGTCTCCGGCGGCGCCGGCTACATCGGCTCACACACCGTCGTACAGCTCGTCGCCGCTGGCCACGACGTGGTGATCGTCGACAACTTCTCGAACTCCAAGCCGACCGTGGTGAACCGGCTCGAGGCGATCACCGGCAGGCACCTGCCGATGCACGCCTTCGACCTGCGCGACCACGACAAGACCGAGCATCTCTTCCTCGACGGCGACATCGACGCCGTCGTGCACTTCGCCGGTTACAAGGCGGTGGGAGAGAGCGTCGAGAAGCCACTCGACTACTACGAGAACAACCTGGGTAGCACGTTCTCACTGGTGCGGGCGATGCGACGCCACCGGGTCGGAAAGCTCATCTTCTCGTCGTCGGCCACCGTGTATGACGCCGCCAACCCCGTCAAACGCACCGAGGACATGCCGACCGGGGCCTCGAGTCCGTACGGCTGGACGAAGGTGACGATCGAGCAGATCCTGCGTGACGTCGCCGCCACCGAGGAGCACTGGCGGATCGCCCTGCTGCGCTACTTCAACCCGGTGGGCGCACACGCGTCCGGCACGATAGGCGAGGATCCGTCCGACATCCCGAACAACCTGATGCCCTTCCTCGCCCAGGTTGCCGTCGGCCGGCGGGAGAAGCTTCAGGTGTTCGGTGACGACTACCCCACCCCAGACGGCACCGGAGTGCGCGACTACATTCACGTCGAGGATCTGGCGGCCGGCCATGTGGCTGCCCTGAACACTCTTGCCACCACCGACCGGCGAGTGAGCACCTGGAACCTGGGTACCGGTCGCGGGACCAGCGTCTTCGAGCTGCTCCACGCGTTCGAGCGAGCGGTGGGCCACGAGCTTGCCTACGAGGTCGTCGGGCAGCGGGCCGGCGACCTCCCGGAGTACTACGCCGACCCCACACTCGCCCATC